>CAIOZS010000219.1 GCA_903862845.1 uncultured Thermoleophilia bacterium | reverse complement strand
TCGCCGTGCTGTTCGCCCCCAAGAGCGGCCGCGAGCTGCGAGAACAACTGATCGGCGGCGCCACCGGGAAGCTTCTTCCGGCGGCGCCCGTCGAGTTTCCCGAGCCTGAGGGCGAGCGCCTGTGGGACGCCGGCGCGGCCACGGCCGTGGCGGAACCGCCACTGGTCGAGCCGGCGATCGTCGAGCCGGCCCTTGAAGAATCAGTGCTCGTCGAAGAAGCGGCCGTCATCGAGGAAGTCGTCGTAGTAGAAGCCGACATCGAAGAAATCGTCGTCGACGAAGCCGTTGCCGTGGGCGAGACCGTCGTCGAGGACGCGGCCGTCGTGTTTGAGCAGGAAGCGGTCGAAGCGGTCGCCGCGGCCGAGCCCGAGATCGCCGTAGAGGCGACGTCCGAGGATCTGCGGGCGCGCATCGAGGAGACGCGCGCGGCCGTCGAGACCGACATCGCCCAGCCGTTCGCCCCGGTGGTCGCAGACATGGCTGCTGAAGCGGCTGTTGCGGCGGAGACCTCAACTGAAGAAGCTCCGCCGGCGGAGACCCCCGCCGATGAAGCCGTCATCGTGCAGGAACCTGCGGCCGAAGGGGCCGTGGTGGTGGAGCCGATGGTGGAGGGTCCCGTGTACCAGGAGCCCGTTGCCGTGCCCGAGCCCGAAGTGGAGGTGAAGGCGCCGCCGGAAGCGCCGCGCGCCTGGGAGATCTCGTACGGCGAGGAAGAGCCGCCGGCTGCGCAGCAGCCGCAGGCCGAAGCGCCCTTCGCCGAAGAGCCAGTCGCCGCAGAGCCGGTGGTCGCTCAGGCGGCGTCCGAAGAGCCGGTCATCGAGGAAGCGCGGGTAGTGGAGACGGCGCCGGTGGTTGAGTCGCCGGTGCTGGAAGCGCCGGTCGCCGAGGCTGCGAGCGCACAGGTCGCCGACCTGACGCCCGAGCCTGCCCAAGCCGTGGTCGAAGAAGCTCCGGCCGAGGCCGTGGCCGAAGAAGTGCCGGCTGAGCCGGTTGTTGAGGAGATCCCGGCTGAGGCTGTGATGGTCGAGGAAGCCCCGGTCGCAGAGGCTTTGGCTCACCAACCGTCGCCATCCGCGCCCGTAGCCGAGGCTCCCGCCGTCGAAAGGACAGTCATCGAGCAGCCTGAGGCTCGCGGTGATGGCACCATCGATCAGGCCGAGATGCGTCGCCGGATCGAAGAGACGCGCGCCCGTCTCAAGGCCAAGGCGTTCGACGCCATGATGAGCGGCGAGTCGGCCCTGCTGGGGCGCGACAGCGGCGAGAAGCCGGTGCCCAAGGGCGACGACCTCAAGCTGGACGGCGAGCTCGAGAGCACCATCGACGAGTCGCTGTCGCAGGAAGAGTACTGAGCCGCGGGGCTGCGCAGATCCGCTGACGACGGGGGCGGGCGCCGCAGGGCGCCCGCCCCCGTCGTCAGCGGGCGTCACCGCTTCTCAGGCCGCCGCGGCGGCCTCTTGCGCTGCCGGCCCGCCTTGCGTAGCGCGCGCGGTGACTCCAGCCCGAGACCCGTCGCCCACTCCTCGTCGCTCATGCGACTCGGGCTCCGCCGGTCGACGGCCGGCCAGGTGAGCGCGCCCGGCGCCAGCCCGCGCTCGTGCATGGTGTGCGCCAGAATCCCGGCGGTGGAGAGGAACAGCACGCCCAGTAGCACCCCCGACGCGGGGATCGTGCGGTTCTCGAGCAGCAGGAAGAAGTACCACCAGACCTTCGCACCGATCCCGAGCAGCGCCGCGTAGTAGACGAGCACGACCGGGATCATGACCAGCCCCGCGTAGGCCGGCAGGATCGAACGCGCCCACCCACCGGGCTTCGCCAGGGGCCAGATGACGGCGGCGGGGAGCACCAGCAGCACAGCGTAGGGGTCGCTGAGCATCGCGAGAACGGCGACCAGCACAAGGAAGCCGTGGGCGATGAAGATCGTCGCCCGCGGGTCGATGGCCATGCGCCTCTCGAGGCGTCTGCCGACGGCCACCGCGTAGCCGTAGGCGAGGACGAGCAAGGCGACGAGGATCACCACGCGCAGATAGCGCGGGTTGCCGGCGACGTGGGACCCGGGTGGGATGACGGCGCCCGGGCTGCGGGGAAGCTGACCCAGCAGATTGGCCAGATAGATGATGGCGAGCAAGGCGAGCCACGGCGCCAAGTGGAGCGCCGAGCGCACCAGCGCGGGGCGGAGATTGACGCGCGCCCGCCGGCAGTGCGCGAACAGGTCGACGGTCACGCCTGCCAGAGGCAGCAGAAACGCAGCCAGGATGAGGGCGAGGGCGCCGCCGGGCAACGTGCGGCTGCGCGTGAGGAAGATCGTGCCGCCGCTGCGAGCCCCCGGGCTCGTCGTGCCGTCGATCGCCATGATCATCGCCTGCACCGTGCTGCCGACCTTGGTGAGCGTCACGGTGGAGATGTTGTCGAGGGTGTCGTTCTGCGGCGGCACCCGGGCGCCCGCCGCCGTGATGGTGATGCCCGGCACGCCGCGCGCGACAAAGGGCCCCTGGCTGCCCGAGCTCGTGGGCACGGCCAGGCGCAGCACCTGGGCAGGCACCGTGGGCAGGAGCGCCTCCAGGTTGGCGTTGACGCGCGCCGCGGGGGCAGTGAGCAGCCAGAGCCAGGGCGGGGCGACCTTGGCCGCCGGGCTCCAGCCGTCGAGGCCGATGCCCGTGGGATCGCGCGTGGCCACCTCGCGAAGCGCGATCACCGCGTACAGGTCGTCGATCTGGTGATCCTGCGTGAAGCGCCGCGCCCCCAGCGCGCCGTAGGCGTCGCCGCTGGTGCACAGGAAGATGATCGAGTGGTCGTGCGCGGTCACCGTGAACGAATGCGCCAGCTCGAGCAGCGCGGCGACCCCGGAAGCGTTGTCGTTGGCGCCCTGCGTGGCCACGGGGGGGGCGTCGCGATTGGCGATCACGAGAATCGTGCCCGCGGCGTCGCCCCGGGAGAGCGCCCAGATGTTCTGCAGCGCCACGTCCTTGCCATTGATCGTCGCCGCGAAGCTGTCGATGTGCGTCTCGAGGCCCGTCTGCTTGAACTGCTGGACGACCCACAGGGCCAGCCGGTTGTCGGGGTCGGTACCGGCCACGCGCTGGGGGTAGTCGGTGACGATGGTGCGCAGATCGGCGGCTGCCTGCTCGCCGTCGAACGACACCGGTTCGAGGCTGAGCTTGGGGGTGTCCGGTCTGCCCAGCGTGAAGAATGAGATCACGACGAGGATGAGCGTGACGACCCAAGCGGCTCGATACACCTTGAGGTTGGGCAGGGCGCACCTCCTTGGGCGTGCGGGCATCCTATCAGACAGCGGGTAAGATGGACCCATGAGCAGCCCCACCCGCATCCTCGTGGTCGAGGACGAGGCACGCATCGCCGAGGTCGTGCAGAGCTATCTGGAGCGCGAGGGGCACATGGTGGTACGGGCGGCGACGGGCGAGGACGCGCTCGCCGACTTCGCCCGTCGCCGTCCGGACCTTGTCGTACTCGATCTCGGGCTTCCCGGCATGCCCGGGGAGGACGTGTGCCGGCGCATCCGCGCCGCCTCCGACGTGCCCATCATCATGCTCACCGCCAAGGACGGCGAGGAGGATCTGGTGAAGGGCCTGCAGCTCGGCGCCGACGACTACCTCACCAAGCCGTTCAGCCCGCGCGAGCTCACGGCGCGCGTGCGCGCTCTGCTGCGCCGGGCGCGCGGCGGTGACGAGCCTCAGGCCGACGTGCTGGAGCGCGCCGGCGGGCGGCTGGTCGTCGACAGTGCCCGTCGGCGCGCCACCCTGGACGGCGCGCCCGTCGATCTCACGGAGTCCGAGTTTCGGCTGCTGCAGACGCTTGCCCGCTTCCCCGGGCGCGTGTACACGCGCTTTGAGCTCGTCGACAAGGTGCAGGGCTACCAGTACGAGGGGTACGAGCGCACCATCGACGCGCACGTCAAGAACCTGCGCCGCAAGCTGGGCGAAGACGCGCGTGCGCCGCGGCTCGTCCTCACGGTCTACGGCCGCGGCTACGCCTTCGCCGAGGAGCAGCCGTGAAGCGCGGGCTGCGGCTGCGCCTGGCGCTGACGCACGCGCTCGTCGCGCTGCTCGCCATCGTCGTGGTTGCCGCGATCGTGTTCGTGGCGGGCGGTCGCCGCTTCGACAGCTACCTGAGCCAGGTACAGCACTCCCGCAACCAGGCGGTCGTGAGCGCCCTCACCCAGACCTACAAGGCCCCCGACGGCTGGGACGCCGCGGCGGTCTACACGCTCAGCCAGATCGCCCTTCTCAACAACGTCGATGTCGCCGTGTACTCACCCGAAGGGCAGCTGCTTTTCACCGTGCAGGGCCGGCACATGGGCATGATGGGCGGCAGCATGATGGGTAGCGGCAACGGCAACGGCATGATGGGCGGCGGCGCGTCCACCGCCACGCCTTCCCCGCAGACCACCGCGCTGAGCCGCGACCAGTTTGAGGTGCAGGCCTACCCGCTGGTTGTCGCCGGCAAAGACGTCGGCACGGCGGAGGTCTACGCGCCGCGCAATGCGCGAGCCGCCGCCGAGTCCGCGTACCAGACGGCGCTCACCCACAATCTGGTCATCGCGGGGCTCGTGGCGGCCGCGCTCGCCTTTCTCATCAGCCTGTTCGTCAGCCGGCGGATCACCGGGCCTCTTGAGGAGCTCACGGATGCGGCCGAGGACGTTTCTGCCGGCAACTTCGACGTGCGGGTCGCGCCGCGCGCCAACGACGAGGTGGGCGCGCTGGCCGCCGCCTTCAACGCCATGGCCGACCGCCTGGCGCGCGACGAGCAGTGGCGTCGCGACATGACCGCCGACCTATCGCATGAGCTGCGCACGCCGCTGGCGACCATCCAGTCGCGCATCGAGGCCCTCGAGGACGGCGTGCTGCCGGCTACGCCAGAAAACCTGCGCGTGATCGGCGCCGAGGTCGAGCGCCTGGGGCGCCTGCTCGGCGCGCTCCGCAGCCTCAATGAGCTGGAGAGCGAAGACGTGAGCGTGGAGCATGACAGGCTCGACCTGGCCGCCGTGGGGGGCGACGCCATCGCCCATGCCGAGACTGCCTACGCGGCGAAGGGGGTGACGCTCGACGGCGACCTTGCCTCGGTCGCGGTCAAGGGCGACCGCGACCGTTTGCTGCAGGTCGCCGCCAACCTGCTCGACAACGCCCTCAAGTTCACGCCGCAGGGAGGCCGCGTGGTGCTGACCGTCGCCTCCGGCGGCCCGGCAGGCGCGGCCCCGCCCGGCGGCGTCGTGAGCGGACTGCCCTCGCCCAGAGACGCCTGGGCCACGCTCACGGTCGCCGACAACGGCCCGGGCATCGACCCCATCGACCTGCCCTTCATCTTCGACCGGTTCTATCGTTCGCGGGCGGCGCGGGGCACGCAGGGCGTCGGCCTCGGTCTCGCCATCGCCCGAGGGCTCGTTGAGGCTCAGGGCGGCGTCATCGAGGCCACCGACGGGCGCGAGGGCGGCGCCGTGTTCACGGTGCGGCTGCCGGCGGTCGGCTGACACGTGCGTGAGATCCTGGACGCCGCGCTCGGCCTGCTCGAGAAGGGCGAACCGTTCGCCCTCGTCACGCTCGTGGCGCAGCAAGGTTCGACGCCGCGGGCCGCGGGCGCGCAGATGCTTGTACGGGGGGACGGCTCCATCGCCGGGACCATCGGCGGCGGCTTGCTCGAAGCGACGACAATGCGGGAGGCGGCGAAGGCCATCTCCGGCGGGCGCTCGCACGTGACCACCGTGGAGCTTACGGGGCAGTCGGTCTCAGGGCCGGCCATGATCTGCGGGGGCCACGCGGCCGTGCTCGTGGCCTACGTGGCAGCCGGCGACCCCGGCCTGCGAGCGCTTCTGGACGAGCTTGCGCAGGCGCGCGATGACGCGCGCGCGGCGTGGCTCTACACGTTCTTCGCCGCTGAGCCAGGCCCTACCGAAGTCCGCTACTGCGTGTTGCGGGACGGCGCCGAGCCCGTGGGTGAGCTGCCGTGCGCGCCGGCGGAGCTGCGCGCGCTGGCCGGTAAGATCGCCGTGCACGGCTCGGCGCAGCTTCCCGACGGGAGGTCGGTGTCCGTCGAGGCGCTGCTGCCGCCGACGACGGCCGTGATCTGCGGCGCCGGGCACGTCGCCCGGGCGCTGGCGCCGGTGGCCGCTGCCGTCGGCTTCGAGGTCGTGGTCCTCGACGACCGTCCCGAGTTCGCCGCCGCGGAGCGCTTTCCGGACGCCTCGCGTGTGGTTCTCCTCGGAAGCTTCGCCGGCGCCTTGGCGGGACTCGAGCTCACCTCTCGCAGCTTTATCGTTGTCGTCACGCGCGGGCACGCCCACGATTTCTCGGTGCTGGAACAGGCCCTGCGCACGCCGGCGGGCTACATCGGCCTCATGGGCAGCTCTTCCAAGCGCGAGAAGATCTTCAAGGCTCTCTCAGCCAACGGGTTCTCTGCCGCCGACCTGGACCGGATCTTCTCGCCGATCGGCATCGCCATCGCCGCGGAGACCCCGGCGGAGCTGGCCGTCAGCATCACCGCCGAGCTCATCAGCGTGCGGGCGGCGATGGCGGGGTGAAGGCCGCCGCCCTGCGTGCGGTCATCCTGGCGGCGGGGCTGTCGTCACGCATGCGGGAGCTCAAGCCTTTGCTCCCGCTGGACGGCGTGCCGGCTGTCCTCAGGGTCGTGGGCGCCTACCGCGACGTGGGGCTCGAGGTCGTCGTCGTTCTCGGCTTCGGCGCCGAGCGCGTCGCTCCGCTGCTGGAGGAAGACCGCGTGCCGTTCGTGGTCAACCAGGACCACGAGGACGGCATGTACTCGTCGGTGCGCTGCGGGGTGCGGGCGCTGCCGGCGGACGTTTTGGCTTTCTTCGTGCATCCCGTGGACTGCGCACTCGTCCGCGGCGAGACGCTCGGGCTGCTGGCCCGCGGCGCGAGCGCGTCCGTCACGGGCGTCGTCTATCCCGTACACGGCGCCCTGCGCGGGCATCCGCCGCTGGTGCCCGCGACGCTGCGCGATGAGATCCTTGCGGCAGAGCCGAAGGGCGGCCTCAAGGATCTGCTCGCGGGGTTTGAGGCCGGGGCTCGCGAAGTGCCGGTCGACGACCCCAACGTTGTGCTCGACATGGACGACGCGGCGGCCTACGAACGTCTTGCCGGGCTGGCCGCCCGCGAGCGCGTGCCGGCGTCGGCGGCGTGCCGCGAGCTGCTCGCGCGTCTCGGCACGCCGGCGCCCCTGGTCGCCCACGCGGCGGCGGTCGCAGGCGTCGCGCACCGGCTGGGCACGGCGCTGCGGACCGCCGGCGTATGCCTCGACCTGAAGCTGCTCGCGGCGGCGAGCCTCCTCCACGACGTCGCCCGCGCGGAAGCCTCTCACGCCGAGGCGGGTGCCGCCGTGCTCGACGCGGAGGGCTACCCGCGCGTCGCCGCCGTGGCGCGCTCTCACATGAAGCTGCCGGGACCGCCGGCGGACGTGCCCGGCGAGCGCGAGGTGCTGTATCTCGCCGACAAGCTGACGGCCGGCAGCCGGACGGTCGGCCTCGACGGCAAACGCGAGCGCGCCGCAGCCCTGTTCGCGGGTGACCGCGGGGCGCAGGACGCGGCCCGCACGCGGCTCGATGTCGCCGGCGTGATCGCCGCCCGCATCGAGTCGCTGACGGGCCGGCCGCTCGCTGCCATCCTCGGCGGCCGCGGCCCGGCGGAGGGCGCGAGCGCGCCCGGCGCGGCGCGGTGACCGAGCGGTCGCAGATCAAGGCGCTGGTGGCCTGCGACCTGGACGGCACCCTGCTGGCCGCGGACGGATCACCGGCGCCCGGGATCGCCGCCGCGCTCGCCGATCTCGCCGCGCGCGGCGCGCGGCTGGTCGTCTGCACCGGGCGTCCTCTCTACGGCGCGGAGAAGGCTGTCGCCGTCCTCCGCGCGGACCCCGTCGCCTACGTGTGCTACCACGGGGCGCTGGTGGTCGACGCGGCCACCGGCGAGCGCCTGAGGCATCTGACGATCCCCGCCGATGCAGCCACCGGGATCGTCGACGAGGCGCGCGAGCGCGGCCTGTCGGCGACGGTGTACGACGGTGACGAGCGCCGCGACCTCGCGCCGGCCGCCGGCGGCGCGGCGCTCGATCTCCGCGCCCTCGCCGGCATCACCCGCATCGTGCTGAGCGGTCCCCCGGCTCTCGTAGCGGAGTCGTTCCCGGGACTCGGCGCCACGTGGGGTTCCGGCCTTCGCCTGGAGCAGGCCGGCGACGGGATCGTCGACGTCCTTCACGGCGGCGCGGACAAGGGCGACGCCCTCAGGCTGGTGGCCGCGCACCTCGGCGTGCCCGGGGCGCTGATCGTGGCCTGTGGAGACGCCGCTGCCGACGAGAGCCTGCTGCTGGCGGCCGCGGTCCGCATGGCCGTCGGCGATGCTCCTGTCTCGCTGCGAGCTGCTGCCCAGCTCGTCGTGAGCCAGGCCGGCCTCGCCGAAGCGCTGCGCCGCGCGGCCGAGTCGTGGGGCTGACGCGCGGCGAAGTGCGCGGCGACCACGCGGGCCGCGCACGACTGACCGACGCGCGAAGGGCGGCGGGGCTATTGCCCCGCCGCCCTTCGTCACTCTTGAGTCTGTCACCTCGCACGCAGGGTGACGTTCGAGCCGGCCGCCGGTCAGTCTACTTTCGGCAGCCGCGCGATCGACGCGGCGATCGCCTCCTCGGGATGGTCGTAGTCTTCAAGCTTGCCGCTGAGGTAGGCGTCGTAGGCGCCGAGGTCGAGGAAGCCGTGGCCGGTGAGGTTGAACAGGATGTTTCTGCTCTCCCCGGCCTCCTTGGCTTCAAGGGCCTCGTCGATGGCGACGCGGATCGCGTGCGCGCTCTCGGGCGCCGGCACGATGCCCTCCGTCTGGACGAAGAGTTGCGCCGCCGCGAAGACCTTCGTCTGCGGCACCGCCACGGCTTCCATCAAGCCCAGGTTGTACACGTGGCTGATGAGCGGCGCCATGGCATGGTACCGGAGGCCGCCGGCGTGGATGCCGGCCGGCATGAAGTCGTGGCCCAGCGAGTACATCTTGAACAGCGGCGTGCTTTGCGCTTCGTCGCCGAAGTCGTAGACGAACTTGCCCTTGGTGAGCGTGGGGCACGCGGTCGGCTCGACGGCCAGCAGGCGCGTGTTCGTCTTGCCGGCGAGGTTCTCGCGGAGGAAGGGGAAAGCGATGCCGCCGAAGCTGGAGCCGCCGCCGACGCAGCCGACCACGACGTCGGGATAGGCGCCGGCGTCCTGACACTGCAGGAGCGCCTCCTCGCCGATGATCGTCTGGTGCAGCAGCACGTGGTTGGTGACGCTGCCCAGCGCGTACTTGGAGCCGGGGTGGGTGACGGCGTCTTCAACTGCCTCGCTGATTGCGATGCCGAGGCTGCCGAGCGACTCCGAGTCCTCGGCCAGCACGGAGCGCCCGGCGTTGGTCTGGTCGCTCGGGCTGGGAATGACGTTGGCGCCCCACAGCTCCATCATGCTGCGCCGGTAGGGCTTCTGGTGATAGCTGACCTTGACCATGTAGACCATGCACTCGAGGTCGAACATCTGGCAGGCCATGGCGAGGGCGCAGCCCCACTGGCCGGCGCCGGTCTCGGTGGCGAGGCGCTTGGTGCCGTCGAGCTTGTTGTAGTAGGCCTGCGCGACGGCCGTGTTGCTCTTGTGCGAGCCGGCCGGGCTGACGCCCTCGTACTTGAAGAAGATCTTGGCGGGCGTATCGAGCGCCTTCTCGAGGCCCGTGGCGCGGATCAGCGGCGACGGCCTCCACATGCGGTAGATCTGGTGGACCTCTTCGGGGATCTCGATGTAGCGCTCGGCCGAGACCTCCTGGGCGATGATGCTGGGCGGGAAGATCGGCGCCAGATCGTCGGGGCCGGCCGGCTGCAGGGTCGCCGGGTTGAGCGGCGGGGCCGGGGGCGTGGGCAGGTCGGCGACGATGTTGTACCAGGCCTTGGGGATCCTCTCCTCGTCAAGGACGAACTTCTTCTTGTACTCGCTCATGACCTACCTCCTCTCGAAACACGATAGCGGTGCGGATGCACGTCGGGTGACTCCCTGAATGGGGGACGGGTAAACCACGGTGGTGTGGTCGGGGGTGCGGGCGTCGCCCGCGCGGGATGTCGAGGATGGGCGCGCTACGCGCGCCAGGCCCAGCGACGCCGGGAGCGCGAGGTGCTGCTGCGGCTGATGTCGTGGGTCGTCATCGTGGGCGGGATTCTACCACGGGATGCAAGCGCGGGCGCAAGTCGCGTTTCGGCGTGCCTCGCCCGGTGCGTTCGGCCCTCATGCGCGGGTCGTTTCCACAGTAGACTAGCCGCGGTACGAAAACGGCCGCCGACAGGAGGCGCAGATGAAGGGCTATGGCCCCGCCGACCCATTGCAGACGCCGCGCTTCGCGGGCATTTCCACGTTTCTGCGTCTGCCCCACATGATCCACCTGGACGGCGTCGACGTGGCATTCGTGGGCCTGCCCTTCGACACCGGCGTGAGCTTTCGCGCCGGGGCGCGCTTCGGGCCCAAGGCCATCCGCGAGGGGTCGCTTTCGATCCGCCCCGACTACAACATGGCCCAGCGCGTGACGGTGTTCGAACGCCTCTCGGCGATCGACTACGGCGATGCCCCCGTGGTGCCCGGCTTCACCGACCGCTCCTACGACAAGATGGCGACGGCCCTGCGCGCGGTGCACGAGGCCGGCGCGGTGCCCATCGGGTTCGGCGGCGACCACAGCGTGCTCCTCGCCGAGCTGAGGGCCGCGTTCGCCACGCACGGCCCCGTAGCCCTCATCCAGTTCGACGCGCACAGTGACACCTGGGACGAGTACTTCGGCGAGAAGTTCACCCACGGCACGGTCGTGCGCCGCGCCACGGAAGAGGGGCTGATCGACGCCGCGCGTTCCACGCTGATGGGCATGCGCGGCGGGCTCTACGGTCCCGGCGACCTGGACGATGCGCGTGACCTGGGGTTCACGGTGATTCCTTGGGAAGACCTCGCGCAGCTGGGGACGGGCGCGGTCGCGGCTGCCGTCGAGCGTGCCGGCGGCAAGGCGTTCCTCACCTTCGACATCGACTTCGTCGACCCGGCGTTCGCGCCCGGCACGGGCACGCCCGAGTGCGGCGGCCCCTCGTCGATGCAGGCGCTGGCGCTGCTGCGCGCCTGCCGCGGCCTGCGGATCGTGGGCGCCGACGTCGTGGAAGTGCTCCCCGACCTCGACAGCTCGCATCTCACGGCGACGCTCGCGGCCACGGTGGCGTGGGAGATCCTGAGCCTCGTGGCCGTGATGATGCCGGACGTTGCCCCGTGAGTCTGCGCGTCGCCGGCGTGCAGATGAACACGCGCGGCGACGTGGCCGCCAACGTGCGCGCGGCTGCGGCGCTCGTCGAGGAGGCGGCGGCCGCAGGCGCGCGCCTCGTCGCTCTGCCGGAGACGTGGGCCTACAAGGGCGGCCGGCGCGGCATCCGCGCAACCGCGGAGGCGGTGGACGGGCCGAGCAACGCCGCCCTCGCGAAGCTGGCGGCGCGGCTCGGCATCTTCGTGCTCGCGGGCTCCATCTACGAGCCCGCCGCGGAGCCTGGCTACGTTTACAACACCTCGGCCCTGTTCGGCCCGCACGGCGGGCTGCTGGGCGCCTATCGCAAGATCCACCTGTTCGACGTCACCGCCGGCACGACCGTCTACCGGGAATCCGACGAGGTGAAGCCTGGGGCCGACCTCGTCACCGTGACGATCGACAGCGGCGCGGCGGCGCCTGTCACCCTCGGCCTCACGATCTGCTACGACCTGCGCTTCCCCGAGCTGTACCGCAGCCTGGCGCTGCGCGGCGCCCAGGTCCTCTGCGTGCCGTCGGCCTTCACGGCGTACACGGGCGCGGCCCATTGGGAGATCCTGCTGCGCGCCCGTGCCGTCGAGAACGGCTGCTTCGTCATCGCCCCGGGGCAGGTGGGAGAGCATCTGCCGGGGCGCGCCTGCTTCGGCCACAGCATGATCGTGGACCCCTGGGGCACAGTCCTCGCGGAGGTGCAGGACGGCGCGGGCTTCTGCATCGCCGACCTCGACCTCGGGCGCGTCGCCGCCGTGCGCGCCCAGATCCCGTCGCTGCAGAACCGGCGGCCGGACGTCTACGACCTGTAGAGGCGCGGCAAACCCGCTTCAGGCGCGGGCTGCCGGGGTCGGGCGCGCCGCGCTCAGGCGCCCGCGGCCGCCGCAGGCGCGCGGCGTTCGGCCAGCCGGCGCCGCACGAAGGCGACGATGATGCCGATCACGAGGCCGGCCAGGGCGCCGGCGGCGACGTTGAGCGTGAGACTCGGGCCGCTGGGAGAATCGGGGACCGCGGCCTCGTGAAGGATGCGCGGCTCCTCCACCTGCTTGGCCGTGAACAGCAGCAGCTCCGTCTTCTGATTGGACGACTGCAGAGCCTCCTGCTCGGTGGCCGCCGCCTGGACGACGGCCACGTACGCGGCGGAAGCGGCGGCCTTCTCGGCGGTCGTGCCGCCGCCCTTGGCGATAGCCAGGATGGCGGCCTGGCCCGCCGCGGCGCGCGCCGTGGCGGCCGCCAGAGCCTTCTGGCCGGAGTCGAGCTGGGCCTGCAGCAAGGCGATCTTGCCGGTCACCCCAGGGCTGATGCGCTCGACCAGTACCTGGGCGAGGGCGTTTGCGGCGGCGGCGGCGCGCAGCTTGTTCGTGTCGGTGACGGTGATCACGACGATGTTGACCACGGAGGTGGACGTCTTCACGGTCGACGAGGGCGTCGTGACCGTGGTCTCTCGGCGCAGCCTGCCGGCGCTGACCTTCATCCCCGTGCGCTTGGCGGCTTCGTTGAGCACCGTCTGGCTGGCCAGGAGCTGGGTCGCGGCCTTCGAGTTGGAGTTGAGACCGGCCATGGGGTTGCCGTTGGCGTCGGTCGTCTGGCCAATGTACACGGAGGAGGTGGCGCTGTACTCCTTGGGCGCGGCGAGCGTGAGCACGCCGCCGACGACCGCGCCGAGGAGCACGAGCCCGAGGATGACCCACCAGTTGCGCAGCAGCGTGCCAAGCCAGGAACCCACGTCGATGGTCGTGGCGTCGTCGCTGCTCATGCGTGCCTTCGGGGTGCGCTCATGCCCACATCCTATCGCAGGCGACGAGCGCCGCGCCGCGGCGTCATCGCGGACCCCGGTCGTAGGCGGCGCGCACGCGCCCGAGGATACCGAGGTAGTCGTGCGCCAGAGCGCGCCGCTCGAAGTGCTCGAGCACGTAGCGGCGACCGCTCGCGCCGAGGCGGGCGCCCTCGGCGCGATCGTCCGCCAGCCTCACCGCTGCCGCGGCCAGCTCGACGGCGTTGCCGGGCTCGAAGGCGATGCCGCAGTCGGCTGCGCCGAGCATGGCGCGGGCGTCGCCCTCGAAGCCGAGCAGGATGGGTTTCTCCATGGCCGCGTCCTCGAAGAACTTGCTGGGCAGGATCGTGGAGAAGAGTTGCTGCTTGCGGAAATGCACGAGGCAGGCGTCGCTGCTCGCCAGGTAGCGCGGCAGCTCGGGGCGCGGCACGAGGCCGGTGAAGACGACGTTGGCGAGACCCTGGGCGCGCGCCTGCTCTTCGAGGTCGGCGCGCACGGCGCCGTCGCCGATGAGCAGGAAGGCGACGTCGGCGCGGCCCTGCTCCTTGAGACGGCGCGCGGCGCCGAGCGCGACCTCGAGGCCGCTGGCCATGCCTATGGTGCCGGCGAAGGTCACAACGAACGTGCCCGTCGCGAAACCGAGGCGCGTGCGCAGCGCGGCGTCGGCCGGGCGCGGCGTGAAGAGGTCGGCGTCCACACCGTTGGTGACCACGTCGATCTTGGCCGCCGGCACGCCCTTGCGGATCATGTTCTGCCGGTAGCCCTCGCCGACGGCGACGATGTGGTCGGCCGCGTCGTAGAGGGCGCGCTCGAGTGTCTCGAGCGCGCGGATGACGCGGCCTTCCTTGAGCGCCCCCACGGCAGTGATCGAGTCGGGCCAGATGTCGCGGATCTCGAGCACGAAGGGGGCGCCGTGCGCCCGCGAGACGGGCACCCCGGCCCAGCCGGCGAAGAACTGCGGCGAGGTCGCGATCACGACGTCGGCGCGGGGCCGCAGAGCAGAGCCGGCCGTGCCGGCCGCAGCCATGTACGAAAGGAAGTTGAGGCCGCGGCGCACGCGGCCGCGGTTGGCGGCGAGGTAGGTCCATACGCGCGCCGTGCGGATGCCCTCGATCCATTCTTCCTGGTACAGGCGGTTGCGGTAGCCTTCGTAGACGACGCCTGCCGGGACGTTGGGCGCGCCGGTGAGCACCGTGACGCGGTGCCCGAGGCGCGCCCACTCCTTGGCCAGGCCATGCACGCGCGCCGCCGGGGCGTTGTTCTCGGGGACGAAGTAGTGGCTCAGGAAGAGGATGTGCACGGCCGCACGCCTTCGTTCACTCGTCCCAGAACACCTGGTCGTAGTACCGCACCGAGCGGCGTGAGAAGCGCACCTTCGACTGGGCGAGGGCGACGCCTTCGGCGTCCAGCTCGCCGAGCGCGTACTTGATGCCCAGGTACGGGATGATGAAGTCCTCCTGGTACACGAAGGTGCTGACGCGCGGGTTGATCTCGAGCAGCTTGCCGCCGATCCACTGGATGCTCTGGAAGTAGTCAAGATCCAGGTGGCGGACGACCTTGCGGCTGAGGTCCACAAGGTCGGGGCGGTCGATGGTCTTGAACGCCATCGCCAGGCCGGTGAGGAACTCCTCGCGGGTGCGGGTCTGGTGAAAGACGACCGCGCCCCTGTCGGCGAAGAGGTCGACGGTCACCTCCGGCGCGTCGACGTACTCCATGAGCATGAGCTCGGGGAATGGCTGGACGCCGCGCAGCAGGCCCTCGAGCTCGGGCAGGGTCATGTAGCGGTTGATCGGGCGCTCGTGGAGCAGCTCGTGCACGCGGTCGACCTCGGCCGAGAGGATGCGGAAGCCGCGCGAGCCCTTGGCCACCGGCGGCTTGAAGCAGACGGGCACGTTGGGGTAGCCGAGCTCGTGGGCGCCGGCGACGAGCTCGTCGAGGGTGGCCGGCCGGATCAGTTGCGGCTGTGGCACCGGGATCTCGCTGCAGGCGGCGTGCATGAGCGCCTTGTTGCCGGCGATCTCGATGCCGCCTGCGCCGTCGGCCAGCACCCTGGCGCCGAGCGTTTCGAACACGCGGCGATGACGTGCCACGATCTCGATCTCGTGCGAGGACTGCACGAACAGCACGTCGGGGCGCTCGCGCGCGACGACCTCGGCGAGCGCCGGGATGTACTCGGGCGAGGCGCCGGCCGGCACGAGGCTGAAGCCGTCACAAAGGAAGCGGCCGACGGCGTCCGGGCGCACGTCCACGCCGTGGATGCTGATCTCGCGCTCGCCGTTGGCCTTGAGCATGCGGATGAGCGTGCTCGCGCCGGGGCAGCCGGCGGCCGTGAGGACGAGCTTGAGCGGCGGCAGATTCACGATACGGGCTGCCCGCCGCTGCGAGTGGCTACAGGATCCAGCGGTAGACCTCGAACACCTCGGCGAGCTCGCAGCCGATGTTGATGCCGCGCGTGAAGGCCACGTTGCGGATGTAGTCTTCGCGGGTGTAATTGCGGTGGCCCTGGCTGGCGTAGCAGGCCAGAGCCTCCACCTTCTTCTGCACGTGGCGCTCCTCGAGCCGCACGTAGGCTTGGTGCGAGAAGTTGAGGTTGTTCCACGGGATCTCGTAGGCCAGTACCGTGGTGCGCTTGAACGCGCGCAGGCCCTCCTCGGCGATCGTCTTGTGGTCCTGGTGGAGGTCGATGAGCGCCGGCATCATCACGCAATCCGGGTCGAGCTCCTGCTGTAGGACGATCATCTGCTCGAGGATGTCCTGGCGCACGGTGGGGAAGGTGCGCACCTCGAAGTCGTACACCTTGAGGTCGGTCTCGGGGATGCCGAGAACGCCCGTGGCGGCGCGGACCTCGTGCTTGAGGACGTCCTGAGGGAAGCCCTCGGGGACGCTCTTGGCGGCGGTGCTGAAGGCGGCGTAGGTGACCTTGACGCCGTTCTCGATGAGGCGCGCCATGGTGCCGCCGCAGCCGAACTCGCCGTCGTCGGTGTGCGGTGCCAGGACAAGCACGTTGTCGAAGCGTTCGATGCTCACGTGAGGTACTCCCCTCGGTGAGGCGTTGCGTGTGTCGGGTCGAGCTGTGCCGGGGGCGGCTACGCCGGCCCGGCGCAGAGCGAACCGTAGAAGTCTACCAAATCGCCCGCGACGACCTCCCAGCAGAAGCGGCGCTCCACGGCGCGGCGGCCGCGGGCGCCCATCTGGGGGAGCTCCCGGCGGTTGGCGAGCAGGCGCCGCAGGCCGCGCAGGTGGCCCTCCACGCCGGGCTCCACGGCGAGGCCGCACTCTTCGAGGCGCACGAGCTCGCCGCGTCCCGGCAGGTTCGAGACCAGGGAAGCGAGGCCCACCGCCATGCCCTCGAGCAGCTTCGTGGGGATCGTCGGGTGCCTGTACTGCGCTGTGGGCACCGAAGGGATCCAGACCACGTCGGCGGCCGCGAGGTAGCGCGGCAGCTCGGCGGGCGCAACGCGGCCGAGCAGCGTCACGCGGTCGTTGAGCCCGGCGGCGAGGCGGCGGCGCGTCTCCTCCTCCATGTCGGGGGAGGCAAACGTGCCGCCGAGGTAGAGCACCGCCTCGCCGGCGGCCAGCAGTTCCATGACGTCGAGCATCAGGGCGCAGCCGCGACCGCGAGACAGGCTGCCGACGTACACGAGCTTGAGGCGCGGATCGGCGGCCAGGTCCGGCAGCGGCTCCGCGCCTGCGAAGCGTTCGAGGCGCGGGTAGTTGGGCAGCACGAGGCGGAGCCTCGGCGTGCTGCCCAGCGCCTCGAGCTGTTCGTCGGTGACCACCACCACGCCGCTGCCCAGGGCCGCGAGGCTCTTCTGGGCGGTGGCGGTCGCCTGCGAGGCGAACGGCCGCGCTTTCTCGGGGATGTAGTGCTTGCCCGCCACGGCCTCCGGCACGTACTCGTGCATGTCGTAGACGAGGCGCGGGATGAAGGCTTTGACCGCGGGGAACAGCGTCAGCAGCTCGGGGTCGTGGACGTGCAGCACCTGCGGCCGCAGGGCGCGCAGGGCCTTCGCGATCGCGATCGAGTCGAGGAACCGGGTGCTGCGGCCGCGCTCCGGCAGCGGCGCAAGGAGCACGCCGTGCTCGTCGCGGCCCCGCGCGGCCCCCGGCGCCAGGTACATGACCTCGTAGCCGGCCGCGGCCAGCGTGCGGCACTCGCGTTCGTAGATGCGCGGGTCGTCAGGCTTGTGCACCACGGAGAGATGGACGACGCGGGTCACGTCGTGGCCTCTCGCCAGCGGGCGACGATGCCTGCGGCGCGATCGCACCGGGCGCCGTGCACCAGCGCCTGGTCGACCAGGCGCCAGTAGACCTCGTCATACCCCCGCGACACGTGCGGATCGAAGCGGTTGTTGTGCCAGAGCAGGCTGACCGCGCCGCCGCTGCGCAGGGTGCGGGCAAGCACCGTGGCGGCGGCGTGCTCGGCGTCGGGGGCTGCGAGCGCTCGGTAGTGCGGCTCCTGCAGGGTGCCGTCCATCACCGCGAGGGGCAGCTCGACCAGGTCGAGGGCCCGCTCCTCGGCGAGTGAGTAGGGATGGAACGGGAACGAACAGCCGCAGCGGAAGCCCTCGTGCTCGGCGAATGCCAGCGACGTGTCGTAGTCGAAGCCGGCCGCCTCGAGGTACGGGAGCGTCTCGTGGTACAGGGCGCGCAGGTAGTGGTAGCGGATGCCGGTCACCTCGCTGCCGGCGCGCTCCCGCAGGTCGTCGCGGTCGCGCGTGAGCGGCTCCACGCCGAGCCGGTCGGCGTCGTTGCCGTGCAGACCCACCTCGCGACCGGCCGCGCGCACGAGGCGCAGGGCCTCGGGGACGCGCCTGCGGTAGACCTCCGGCTGGTTGCCGTCCTGGGCCTCCGTGTGCCGGGCGATGACGAAGAAGGTGGACGACACGTTGCGCTCGTCCTCGCCGCCGAGGATCTGCGGGAAGGTCCAGAAGGGGTCGGTGCGCCGCGGCAGGTGGCGGGTGAGCCAGTCGCCGAGATCGCCGAGCTCACGGCGCACGGCGGCGCCGTCGCCGCGACGCACGGCACGAGCCGTGCGATACCCGGCGGCGGCAAACCCGCGCCGCGTCCAGCGCCAGAGGTTGTCGAGGTCGTGGGTGAGGGCGACCGCGAAGAGGGGGCCGGCGGAGCCGGCGCCCGGCCCCGGGTCGCCCCACATCCACCCGGGTTTCGGCAGCGGCTCGAGGCCGAGCACGGCGAGGCGTGGCGCGAGCACGAACCGCAGCAGTTCGACGTAGCGGTCGACCGCCGGGTCGTCGATGCGCAGCGCGGGGTTCGTCCCAAACAGGCCGGCCGCGTACGGCAGGCGGCCGTACTTGTCACGCACGGCCGTCGTGCGCTCGTCCCAGCAGGCCAGCAGGGCGAAGGCGGAGGCGACGAGGTCGAACGGGACGGCGAAGCCGGCGCCGGGATCTGCGGGGAAGGCGGCGACGGCGGAGCCGGCGTCGCAGGCATGCGCCGCGAAGGCGCCGGCCGGCAGCGGCCTCTGCGCCGCGAAGAGCTCGAGGCCCGCGGCGCTGCACGGCACGGTCGGCACGCCGGCGACCGGTGCCGCGGCGTAGGCGAGGGCGGCGCCGCCCGCCTGCGCCGGGTCGCGGGTCGGCGCGGTTCGGCGGCCGAGCGGCGCCAGCATCGTGTCGAGGGCCCACCGGGCGCGGGGCAAAAAGCCGTGGGGCGCGTCGACGAAGACCGTGAGGTCGGACAGGCTCATGCGGTCGCGACCCTCACCGTCAGACGTCGGCGCGGGCGCGCGGCTGCCGGGTGACCACCTGCCGCGCGACGGTGCCGGCGTTGAGCAGGCCGGGCAGCGGATCATGCAGGGAGTGCAGGCCGTCGATGCGCGTGCCGCGCAGCGAGCGCAGGTACTCGCCGGCGCGCCGCTGCCCCTTCGCGATCTCGAGCAGCGCGAGGGGCACGTCCTTGTTGGCCACGATCCACTTGACGCCGTCGGTCTGGCGCGGCGCCACGAACGCGTCGCCGATGGCGTCACGGTAGGCGGCCAGCGAGAGGTTGACGCCGCAGGCGGCCGCGAGGCCGTGCCACTTCCAGTGGCGGGCGTTGACCTCCATCAGGCAGAAGCGCCCGTCGCGCGGGTCGCGCTTGAGCTCCACCTGGCTGACGCCGTGAAAGTGCAGCTCCTGCAGCAGGCGCAGCGCGGCTTCGGCGAGGTCCTCGCGCCAGGCGCTCACGCCGGCGAGGCAGCTACCGCCGGCGTGCGGGTACTGGCGCAGCTTGTGGCCGCAGAATACGGCCAAGGGCCGGGAGCCGGCGTCAAGATACGACCCGACCGTCCAGAGCTCGTCCTCGCCGCCCGGGATCCTCTCTTGCAGGATCAAGGTGCCGAGGTCATCGACCTTGTCGTAGATGCGCTGCAGGTCGGCCGGGCTCTCGACGTCGAGGATGTGGCGGTGGAAGCGCAGCTTGAACGCCAGCGACTCGACGGGCTTGAGCACGGCCGGGAAGGGCACCTCGCCGGCCGCTGCCTCGAGCTCCGCGCCGGAGCTCACGAAGACGGTCTTCGGCGTGTCGACGCCGGCGCGCCAGGCGGCTTCCATCTGGGCGCGCTTGTCGTGCACGCGTTGCATCGCGTCCCAGCGGCAGAAGGGGACAATGAACCAGGGCTCGAGCCGCGCGGCGTGGCGCGAGAGCGGCCAGATGTACTCGTCGTGGCTGGGGAAGA
Source organism: uncultured Thermoleophilia bacterium (assembly GCA_903862845.1). Taxonomy (GTDB): domain Bacteria; phylum Actinomycetota; class Thermoleophilia; order UBA2241; family UBA2241; genus CAIXSE01. The sequence continues at coordinate 5,575 of CAIOZS010000219.1, read as the reverse complement.
CGACGGCGCGCCGCGGCAGCCGCGCGCCGAGCTCCTCGAGCCAGGTGAGGAAGGCCTCCTCGTCGGCCAGCGGGTCGGGGCAGATCATGCCGGCGGCGTAGCGAGAGCGCAGGCCGATGGCCGCTGGGTCGGCGTCGAGGGCGACGACGGGCACGCCGTGGCGGCCGAGGTCGCGGACGACGCTGAGGCCGCAGGCGTAGCTCACCTGGAAGACGGCGGCGGGGGGCTGCGCCGCCGCCGCCGCGGCGAACCGTGCGAACCTCAAGGCGCCTCGCCTTCGTGCGGGCGCCCCTTGCGCGTGACCATGGTGCGCAGCTGCCGCGCCGTGAGGAGCGCCCCGGGCAGCGGGTCCTTGAGCGAATAGAGGCCGTCGACGGCGACGCCCCGGTAGGACCTGAGCCACGGTCCGAGCTTCTGCTCGCCCTTGCGCCAGTGGGAGAACGCGTCACGCGCGTCGGTCAGCGACACGACCCACTTGAGACCGTCATCCTGGCGGCGCGCCACGTAGGGATCGCCGATGGCGTCGCGGTAGGCCGCCAGCGACAGGTTGACGCCGCAAGCGGCGGCCAGGCTGTGCCACATCCAGTGGCGCGCGTTGATCTCCATGAGGCGATACCGGCCGTCGCGGGGGTCGCGCTTGAGCTCGACCTGGCTCACGCCGTGGTAGCCGAGCTCGTGCAGCAGGCGCAGGCCTGCCTCCGCGAGCTCGGGCACCCACAGGCTCACCGCCATGCTCACGTGGCCGAAACGCGGAGGGTGCTGGCGCAGCTTATGACCGGTGAACTGCGCCAGCGGCCGCGACTGGGCGTCCAGATACGACCCCAGGGTATACAGTTCCTCGTCGCCGCCTGGGACGATGTCCTGCAGCATCAGGGTGCCGCAGTCGCGCACCTTGTCGTACACGCGCAGCAGCTCGTCACGCGAGGCGATCTCGAGCACGTGACGGTGAAAGCGGGTCTTGAAGGCCAGCGACTCGACGGGCTTGAAGATCGCCGGGAAGCCGATCTCGTCGGCGCCCCGGGCGAGGTCGCCGTCGCCGTCCACGAACACCGTCCTCGGGATGTCCACGCCGACGCGCTGGGCGGTCTCGAGCTGCTCGCGCTTGTCGTGCAGGCGCTGCATCGTCGGCCAGCGGGAGAACGGGATGAGGTACCAGGGCTCCAGGCGCTTCGCGTTCCTGGAGATGGGCCAGATGTACTGGTCGTGGGTCGGGAAGAGCACGGCGCGCCTGGGCAGGCGGGGCCCTAGCTGCTCGAGGAAGACGATGAAGGCCTCCTCGTCCGTGCTCGGGTCGGGGCACACCATGCCGGCGGCGAGCCGCGAGTGCAGGCCGAGGGCGCGCGGGCTGGCGTCGACGGCCAGCAGCGGGACGTCGGCGCTGGCGAGATCGCGGATGATGTCGAGCCCGTTGGCCCAGGAGACCTGCAGCACCAGGGCCGGGTGACGCTGCTCCGCGGCTTTCAGAAACTTGTCGAAGCGCATGGTGGTCCTTTCAGGGCGCCGGGCGCAGGACCTTCTCGTAGACGCCCAGCGTGAGCCGCGCGTTGCGTTCCCAGGTCAGGGTGAGCGCGGCCGCCTTGCCGGCTTCGCCCACGGCGGCGGCCGCCGCGGGATCGCCGAGCACTCCGGCGATGATACCCGCGAGCGCCCCGGCGTCGCGAACCGGCGCGAGGTAGCCGCTCACGCCGTCGGTGATGAAGTCCTCGGGTCCCTCGCCCTTCCCGGCGATCACCGGCGTGCTCTGCGCCATGGCTTCCGTGTAGACGAGGCCGAAGGCTTCGTCCCAGCTCGGCAGGGCGAACACGTCGGCGCGTGCCATGAGGGCGAGCACGCGCTCGTGTGGCAGGCGGCCGAGGAAGTGGACGGCGTCGGCGACGCCGTCGGTCTCGGCCTGGGCGGCGAGCGCGTCGCGCAGCGGGCCGTCGCCGACGATCGCGAGGCTGACGCGGCGGCCGGCGCGGCGCAGCCGCCCGACGGCCGCGATCAGCTCGCGGATGCCCTTTCGCTCGATGAGATAGCCGACGGTGAGCACGAGCGGTTCGCCGGGCAGGTAGTCCGTCGCCGGCGCAACCTCGCGCCCGAGTCCGGTGGTGCCGTTGAGCACCACGGTGAGGCGCTCGGGTGCAACAACGCCGGCGAGGAGCCCGGCGACGGCGCTCGAGTTGGCCATGACCGCGCCGGCTTGCGCGAGCACGTCTTTGGCGCGGCGTTCGACGGCGCCGCCGAGGCGGAAGTGCTGGTACACGTCGGCGCCGTGCACGGTAACGACGTACGGCACGCGCAGGTCGGCGGCCAGGCGCTGCGCAAGGGCGCCGTCGGGCAGCGCCTGATGGGCGTGCAGAAGGTCAAAGCCTCCGGCCTTGAGCGAAGGCAGGCCGCGAACGCCGCGATAGGCGAGGTCGCCGAGGCGGGCGAAGAGCAGGCGCCTCGGCGGCTGCAGCACGCGCGGGTACTCGGCCGTAATGCCGTCGCGCAGCGCTTCGCGGGGCTTGCGGCCGCGCCGCTTCTGGCGCGGGTCGCGCCAGAGGATGCGCGGCACCCACGGCGTCGGCGAGAGCACGCGCGCCTCGACGCCCAGCTCGCGCAGCGCCAGGATCTGCTCGTGCACGAAGAGGTGCCGTTCCACGCCGGGGGACGGGTAGAGGTGCGAAACGACGAGCACTCTCACGCGCCGGCTCCGGCGCCTGCGGCCGCCGCCAGCCGCGAGCGCGAGATCACGGCCAGGCCCAGGCCGTAGAGGATCCACACCGGGGCGAAGCTCACCGAGCTGCTGGGCCCCACGGCGCCGATCGTCCATCCCAGAAGGGCGAGCACGGTGCCGCTGGCCAGGTATCTGGTGAAGGCGTCCGGGTCGCGGCGCGCGATGGGCCACAGGGCGAGTACGAGCAGCAGGAAGAAGACCAGGTGCAGAGCGAAGCCCACGAGGCCGCCGTCGGCATACGTCTCGAGCCACCAGTTGTGCAGGTTGGAGATGCCGAGCGCGTTGATGCCCGCGGAGATGATGCTCTCGGCCTGGCCGGGGCCGACGCCCAGAAGGAAGCTCCCGCCGGCGATCTGGAGGCCGCGGCTCGTCAGGCTGGTGCGGATATCGCCGGAGCCTTTGCCGGCCTGCGCCTGGCTGAGCAGCGCCTCCAGGCGGAACTGCCGCAGCATGTCGCTCTGCGAGTTGTTGAACAGCAGATAGCCGGCGGCGACCACGAGCACGACGGCCACGGCGGCGCCCAGGATCTTGGCGGTGCGCGCCGAGAGGCGGGCGCCGAGGTGCCGAAAGAGGAAGACCGCGGCCAGCGTGGAGACGCCGGCGGCCACAAGGCTCGAGCGCGAGCCGGTGCGCACGAAGGCTGCCGCGCCGATCAGGATGAAGAGCGCGTCGAGCGCCAGCCAGCGCGCCCGGCGCGTAAAGAAGAACGCGCAGAGCATGAAGGGCCAGCAAAAGGCCAGGTAGGTCGCGAGGTCGTTCTGGTTCACGAAGACGCTGGTGACGGCGTAGGTCTGCGAGGTCACGGCGTCGATGAGGCGCGAGGTCGGCAGGCGGATGCCGAAGCGTGCCTCGAGCAGCGTGAACCCGACGACGAAGGCGTAGGCAAGGACGAGCGTGTAACCGAGCCAGAGGAGGCGACGGCGGCTGCCTCCGGCGGCCGCCGTCGCCAGCACCAGCGCAATCATGGTGACGACAATCGCGATGTAGTTGAAGGCGCCGGTCTTGTCCGCTGACCAGGCGAGCCCCACGAGAAGCCAGGCGAACCACAGCATCAGCGGCGCGGCCACGTCCTTGGCGGCGAAAGGCAGCGCGGCGCGGCGCACGATCAGATACGTCACGCCCACGGCGATCACCAGGGCGAGGACGATGCGAAAGAGGAAGGCCTGGGGAAAGCCGGGGATGGCGAACGACGGGCCGAGCAGAGCCGCCGCAGGCAGAACCACGAGGCCCGCCACGAGGAGCGCGCCGACGTCCGTGCGGGCGAGGCTCTCGCGGTTCAGCAGGATGAGGGCGACCACCGCGAGCACGGCCAGCAGGGCCAGCCCCTGGAGCGGCCGACGCGTGAGGGCCGCCGCGCACAGCACGGTGAGGCCCGCGCCGGCGGCCACCAGCGCGGCGTCGCTGCGGGTGAAGCGCGGCTTGGCCGGGGCGGCTGCCGTTTGTGGTGCGGTGCCGGCGCTCATGCGGGCATCCTGCCGGCGCGTTTGGCGGCGGCCGCAGGCTGTCCGCCGGCCAGACCGTCGAGCAGCGCGGCGAGCTCGGCGGTGAGGCGGCCCAGCTCGTAGCGCTCCAGGGCCGCCGGGTCGGCGAGCGGGGCGCTGCCGTCGCGGGCCGCGCGCACGAAGGCGGCGAGCGGCCCGGCCATCTGGTCGTCGGGCAGCACGCACGTGCCGCCGCCGACCTCGGCGAAGAGGGCGCGGGCGGCGGAGCCGGCCGGCGAGATGGCGAAGACCGGCCGGCCGGCCTGGAGGTACTCGAACACCTTGCTCGACATGCTCTCGGGGCGGCGGCCGTTGACGAGCAGCAGGCCGTCGGCGGCGCGCTGGTAGCCGAGGGCGCGGGCGAGCGGCACGAGCGCCTCGACGCGCACGCGGTCGCCGAGGCCGAGGCGGTCGGCGTCGGGCCGCACACGGCTCTGGTCGACGCCGACGAAGAGCGCTTTGACGTCGGGCGGAAGAGCCGCGAGGCCGGTGAGAAAGGCGCTCACCTGCTGCTCGCGGCCGTACAGCCGCCCGGTGTGCACGAGCCAGAAGCCGGCGCCCAGAGACACCTCCTCCGGCGTCTCGGCGCGATCGAAGCCGTTGGGCAGCACGTGGGCGCGCCCGGCGAGCCACGGATGGCGCGCCACGAGGTCGGCGACGATCGGCCGGTTGACGGCGCTGACGGCCGCGGCGCGGTGCAGCGCCCATGCCTCGAGGCGGGCGTGGGCGGCCTTGTGCGCCGCCGTCGGGTACGTGCGGAACTGGTAGGTGGACCAGGGGTCGCGGTAGTCCGCCAGCCACGGCAGCCCGGATGCTCGCGCGAGACAGGCCGCCACGAGGTGCACGCTGGGCCGCGGCGAGCTCGAGAAGACGGCGTCGAAGCGCTCCGCGCGCAGCAGCTCGCGCCCCTTCCAGACCGCAGGCGCGACCCACGTGACGTAGGGATCGGGCACGCTGACCCAGCCGTTGATGCGCGTGCTGCGCCGGCCGCCGCCGAGCAGCCGCCTGGGCCACGGCACCGGGGCGCGGATCACGCGCACGCCGGGCGGCTCTGCCGCCGGCCCGGCGGCCCTCGCCGTCAGCACGACCGGCTCCCAGCCGTGCTCGGGCAGGTGGCGCAGAAAGCGCACCACGCGCGTGGTGCCGGCGCTGGCCATGGGCGGGTACGGATTGGCGACGACCAGGAGCTTGCGTGGGCGTCCGCCCGCCGCCTTCTTCGCGCCCGTGCTCATAGCTGGACGCTCCCGCCTTCTGCGATGTCGACCTCGGCTTCGATCTCGGTCTCCTCTTCTTCCGCTTCGAGGTCGTCCTCGGTCAGCTCCTCTTCGCCGGCGAGAACGCGGGCGCCCGGAGCCGCGCCGGCGGCGAGCCCGGCCGCGGAGGCGTCGCCCGC
>CAIOZS010000218.1 GCA_903862845.1 uncultured Thermoleophilia bacterium | reverse complement strand
TACTTGAGCGCGGCCTGGAGCTGCTCGTCCAGCTTCGTCTTGGGATTGTCGCGCACGACGAGATCGGGGACGATCCCCTTCTTGTTGATGTCGGTGCCGTTGGGGGTGAGGTACACCGCGATCGTGAGGTGGAGGGCGGCGCCGTTGCCCAGAGGCACCGTGGTCTGCACCAGACCCTTGCCGAAGGTGCGGGTCCCGATGATCTCGGCGCGCTGATGGTCCTTGAGAGCGCCGGTGACGATCTCGGAGGCGCTCGCCGAGTAGCCGTTGACGAGCACGACGAGAGGCTTCCCGGTGGCAACCGGGCCGCTGGTCTCGAGCACCTCGAGCGGCTGATGGAGGCCCTCGGTGGACGTGACCACGCCGGTCTGGAAGATGCCCGTCACGTCGACCGCCTGGCCGAGCAGCCCTCCGCCGTTGTAGCGAAGGTCGAGGATGAACGCCTGGGCTCCCCGCTTCGCGAGCGCGTCCACGTCGCGGCGCACGTCCCGCGCGGCGAAAGCTTCGAAAGCGAACAGCTCCACGTACCCGACCTTCTCGCCGCCGGCGCGCTCCATCGTCCTGCGGGTCTCGGGGAGCTCGATGCGGCGACGCACGATGTCGAGCGTCTGGGGCGGCCCGCCGGCACTGGGCTCGATGCCGAGCTTCACGTGCGTGCCCTCTTCGCCCCTGATCCGGGCCACGCTCACCTCGACTGCCTCTGCGGCCGTGGGTTGCCCGTCGACGGTGACGATGATGTCGCCAGGCTTGAGCCCGGCCTTATCCGCCGGCGATCCGGCGATCACACTCGCCACGGCCAAGCCCTTCTTGCCTTTCTGGAGGGTCGCGCCAATGCCGAAGAACTGCCCGCTCATCCTCTCCGCGAGGGCCTTCGCCTCTTCTGGCGAGAGGTACACCGTATAGGGGTCGTCGAGCGACTTGAGAGTGCCATCGACCCCTGCCTTGCTGAGCTTGGCGACGTTGACCGGCTTGTAGTAGCGGCCCTGCAGCTCCTCGATAATGCGCTGCTGAAGGTCCCCGGCTTTCTTGGCGGCGTTGGTCTGGCTCGCGCTGAGGCGCACGACGTTCTCGCCGTGAAGGTACCAGCCGACGAAATAGCCCCCGAGGAAGCCGAGGGCCACGAGGAGCACGACGACGGTGGTGCGCAGGGCGCGCATCAGCGCAGATACCCCAGAGGATCGACAGGAGTACCGTTGACGCGCACCTCGAAGTGGAGGTGAGGGCCGGTGGAGAAGCCGGTGGAGCCCACGTAGCCGACGACCTGCCCGCGGGCCACCCGGGAGCCGGTGCCCACGGCCAGCGACGACTGATGGGCGTAGAGCGTCGAGATGCCGCGCCCGTGATCGATGATGGTCACGTTGCCGTAACCGCTCATCCAGGTCGCGTAGATGACGTAGCCGCTGTCTGCGGCGTGGATGGGCGTGCCGTACCCCACGCCGATGTCGATGCCGGTGTGGAGCTTGCGGTAGCCGAGGATCGGATGGATGCGATAGCCGAACGGCGACGTGACGGGTCCGCTGACCGGCCACGTCATGTTCCCGGTGCCGACGCCGCTCCCGGACGATCCGGTGATGACCCCCGACAACGAGCTGCTCTCGGCGAGCAGCTCGTTCTCCTGCTGCTCGAGAAGCGCGAGATCGTTCTCGACGGCCGAGAGCCTGGTGCTCTTCTGCCGGCGCATCGCGAAGGACGCCGCCTGCTGCGCCGCCTGGGCGGCGCGTAAAGCGGCCAGCTGGTCGCTTTGCGCCTGGAGGTCGTTGACGGCCTTGTGGACGCCGTTCTCCTTCTCGGCGATGGTCTGCTTCTCGCGGGCCACCTTGTCGCGCGTCGTCTCCAGGCCGCCGACCAGCTTGTTGTTGCCGCCGACAAGGTCGCGCACGACGTTCATGCGGCTCACGAGGTCCTCGAAGCTCGTGGACGCCAGCACAACGTCGATGTAGGAGAGATCGTCGGTCTTGTAGGCGATCACGACGCGCGTTTCGAAGTTGCCCTGCTCGAGAGTGAGCTCGTGCTCCGCCGCCTGCAGCTCGAGCCGTTTGAGGCGCAGCTGCTGCTGAAGGATCTTGAGCTTGGCGCGCGTGGTGCTGAGCTTTTGCCCGACCACGCCTATCTGGTCGCCGAGACGGACCAGCTCGTCGTCGATGGCCGTGAGCCGGCCGTCGAGGGTGGCGATCTGGTCGCTCAGCGTCGCCTTCTGCTGCTTCGCGGCGGCGATCTTGTCGCGGGTGCGCGCCAGGTCGCCCTGCGGCGCGGCCGCGGCGAGCGCCGCTGCAGGGCCGAGGACAACGGCCGCCAGAACGGCAGCGAGAAGGAGTCTGCGCAGGGTGCTCATGGCAATCAGTAGTCTTCTTCGGGCGGCGACGCGAATCCTGTAGGCCGCCGCCTCAGCTCACGTCTTCAGGTAGCGGCGCAGCGCGACGAGGCTGCCCACCGCGCCCAAGAGCGCGCCGAGGATCGCCAGGGTGGGCATGAGGCCGAGCGGCCACGTGCCTCCCTGCCACCACATGCGGAAGACCCGCAGGCTGAGGAAGTCGATCTGCGAGCTCTGGATCCAGTTGGCGATGCCCCAGTTGCCCACCCACACGAAGGCCGCGGCAAGCACGGCGCCCACCAGACCGGTGATGAAACCCTCGAGGACAAACGGCCAGCGGATGAACCAGTTGGTGGCCCCCACCAGACGCATGATCTCGACCTCGCGCCGCCGCGCGAAGATGGAGAGCCGCACGGTGGTGCTGATGAGAAGCACGGCGGCGGCGGCGAAGATGCCGGTGGTCACCCACATGCCCTTCTCGATGAGGCTGATGGTGCCGAGCATCTTGCGCACCGTCTCTTTGGCGTATTTCACGCCGTTGTGCGTGCCCGGATCGTTGTCCACCGAGGGATCGCTGAAGAACTGCTGCGCCACGGCGTCGACCCGGTCGGCGTTCTTGACCTGGATCTCGTAGGACGCCGGCAGCGGGTTGATGGGCAGGTTGGCGACGATGCGCTCGCCGAAGCGCTCGCGGAAGCGGCGCAGCGCCTCTTCCTTGCTGATGTACTTGTAGCTCTTGACGTCCGGCAGACCCTGGATCTTGCGCTCCAGCGCCTGCGTCTGCGCGGGGGTGGCGGCGTCTTTGATGAAGACCTCGATCATGACGCGGTTCTTGAGGCTCGTGGCGCCCTGGTTGAGGTTGTCGCGCGTCACCAGAACGGCGCCGAGGATGGCCGTGGAGATGAACACGGTGATCACGGCCGCCATGGCCATGACCCAGTTGCGCCGCATGGAGCCGAACGCTTCGGAGAGGAAGAAGCTAAAGCGCATCGCCCACCTCTTCGGTGACCTGGTCGTAGCTGCCGCGGCGCTCGTCGCGCACGAGGCGTCCGGCCTCGAGCTGCAGGACGCGCCGGCGCATGCGGTTGACCATGTCGCGGTCGTGGGTCGCGACCACCACGGTGGTGCCCGTGCGGTTGATGCGCACGAGGAGCTGCATGATGCCCACCGCCGTTTCGGGGTCGATGTTGCCCGTGGGCTCGTCGGCGAGGAGCAGCGGCGGGTGATTGACGAAGGCGCGCGCCACGCTGACCCGCTGCTGCTCGCCGCCGGAGATCTCGTGAGGGTAGCTGTCGGTCTTCTCGGCGAGGCCCACCAGGCTGAGGATCTCGGGGACCTTGCGGCGGATGGAACGCCGCGGCTCGCCGACGACCTCGAGCGCGTAGGCGACGTTGTCGTGGACGGTCTTGTTGGGAAGCAGCTTGAAGTCCTGGAACACGCAGCCGATGTTGCGCCGCAGGAGCGGCACCCTGCTCTTGCGCAGGGTGCCGAGGTTGCGGCCGGCCACCAGGATGCGCCCCGAGTCGGGCACGAGCTCCTTGAGGACCAGCTTGATGAGCGTCGACTTGCCCGAACCGGAGGGCCCGACCATGAAAACGAACTCGCCCTTGCCGATGTGGCAGGTGAAGTCCTGGAGGCCGACCACGTCGGGGTCGTAAACCTTGATGACGTCTTCGAAGACGATCATGGGATGCGCTCCCCTTGTCAGCCGTCTGAAGCCAAGCCCTGATTATGAGGGGCCGGGCAGACCAGCTCAACCCGGCCCTCTTCTTCGTCGTCCGTCTTGACGGCGCCTCGTGGACAGCCGTCCGCAGCTTCGCGGGCGCACTTTTCGTGACCTCCGCCGCCCGCTGCCGGGCGGGCCGGCGTCGGCGCCGCCCGCGACCGTCGCGCAAAGGGCCGCCGCGCCGGGAAGGAGGTGCAGATGAATCACGGTGTGCTGACGTGGCGGCGACCCGGGCACGGTCTTCGTCGCCCGCCGGGGGCTTCCTGCACGGCGCTGAGCGCGGCACGACGGCCGGGCCGCGTCGGCACGCGCCGGCCCCACGAGAAAGTGACGGCCCGCGAGGCGGGCCGTCACTCTAAAGAAAGCCGACCGGGGTAAGCAAAGCCTGGCGAGTCAATGCTATGAGGGGAGGTCGACTCTTCACTACGATAGCACACGACCCCGGCTGCCCACTAGAACATGCGTCTACGGTGGTAACCACGAGGCGGGCGCGACTCAGCAGCCGGGCGCGGAGGCGACGCCCGGCGGCGCCCGCCTGGTCAGGACAGCTCTTCGACCATCAGCTTGAAAGCCTCCAGGTCCGCTTCGATGCGCTGCGCCATGAGCCGGTCGATCCGGGCTGCGTCGGCGCCCCACGCGTCCGGCTCATACTCCACCTGGTAGTGCACGCTGGTCTTGTCCTCGGCGAGCTTGTCGAAGGTCACCTCGCCGGTCTCACGGCCGTCCACCGCCTGCCAGCGGATCCTCGTCTCGGGGATGTGCGTGACGACGTCGGCGTCCCACTCCACGACCTCCTCCTCGACGACCGCGACCCAGTGCAGCTTGTCGTCTTCCAGCACGTCCACGCGGTCGACGACGGTCATGAACTTGGGATAGTCCTCGAACGCCGTCCACAGCTCATACACCGCGCGGACGTCGGCCTTGACCTCGACGGTCTTGTCTACGAATGGCATAAATGCCTCCCTGGTCGGATCCGGGTCCAGCATGCTGTGGACGTGTGCGACGATACCCCTGCGCTCCGGGGCTCAATCTGCCGGCCGGCGCGGTGCGCACGATCTGACGCCGGCGATCGCCCCCCGAGGGGCCGGGGGACATGGCTCACGGTAGCTGATACCGTGACCGCGGCATGTCCCATCGCGAAAGGCTGGCCCAGTATGTACGTCGCGATCCTCGTGGTCGCCGCCCTGGCGATCGTCATCGGCTTGGGATACCTCATCGTCTTCAGGTTGATGAAGGGCAGCCAGACGGTGCTGCCCGACGTCTCTGACGAGCGCGCGACCAAGACCGATCGCGTGGTCGCCGTGGACGACCGGGGGCAGCCCGTGACGGAGTCGCAGGACGGCTCGCCCGAGCCGCCCCGCGACGCGACGGGCTTCGAGAAGGTGCTTGGCGAGAGCCTCGACGACCTGCACCCCGGGCGCGAGGAGTGACGGGCGCCGCGACGCGACGGCCGGCGCCCGCGGCGAAGGCTAGATGAAGCTGGCGAACAGCACCGTGGACGCGACCAGCAGCACTCCCATGACGCCCACGACCACCCAGCGCCAGACGAGGTGCGGGACGAGCACCGCGGCCGCGCCGACGAACAGCGGGAACACGACGATGACGAAGCGCGGAAGGCTGTACAGCGGCCGCGCCGCCGCCGAGTACAGGAGCGGGAAGAGCAGTGCGGCCAGCGCGTACAGCGTGTAGGCCGCCGGCAGTCTGCGCCAGCAAGCGACGAGCATCGCCACCGCCGCCGCGAACCCGCAGAACTCGAGCAGGTTGGCGACCGCATCGCTGTCCAGGCCGCCGGATGGCAGGCGCGTGCTCAGGATGAAGCCGAGACCGTGCGCGGCCAGCCAGCGCACCCCGCCGGCAGCGGCCATCGTGCCCCGCCAGACCGCGATGGGCGGAAGCGTGAGCTCGCGACCCCAGAAGGCCTGCACAGCACCGAACAGCAGCGGGTCGCCGAACGCCCACCAGAGATAGCTCATGTATGGAGCGAGGCCCAGAGGCACGAGCAGCAGCCAGGCCGCGGAGAAGCGCGACGGGCGGCGCCCAGGCGGCGCCGGGCCGGCGGCAGGGCCGCCCGGCAGCCTCACCGCGCCGCCGCGCCGCTGCTCCCACCAGATGACGGCGAGCGGCAGAACGAGCACCACGCCGCTGCTGCGCGTGAGCACGGCCAGCAGCCCCGCGAGGCCGGCGAGCGCCCAGCGGCCGCGGCCCGCCCACCAGAAGCTGAGGAGCGTGAGCAGCAGGAAGAGCGACTCGCTGTAGACGGCCTGGAAGAAGAGCGCCGTCGGAAAGACGGAGATGAAGACCACGCTCCAGAGGGCCACGCGCGGACCGAGGAGCGCCCGCGCCAGCTTGAAGAGCACCACCATGGCGCCGGCGTAGCAGGCCAGCGACACGACGAGGCCGGCGAAGACGTAGGAGTGGCCGGTCACCGCCGCGACGCCACGCAGGAGGAGTGGGTAGAGCGGGAAGAACGCCTGGCTGTCCGCATGGGCACCGTAGCCGTCGGCGGCGATACGGATGAACCAGACGCCGTCCCAATGCGCCCACGGTTCGAGCACGCGTTTGAGGAAGCCGCCAAGCACCTCGGCGTGCGCCGGATCGCGCAGCCACACTGCTCTGACGCGCACGCCGACGGTGTAGGTCGTGAGGACGGCGACGAGAGCGAGCAGGACGCGCGAGCCGGCCGCCGCGGCCGCGGCGCGGTGACCGGCGCCAAGGCCTGCCGCAGCGCGCGCGTCGCGCGCCGCGGGGGGCTCGGGCGGGCGCCCCGTAGGCACTTCCTCAGAATGGGTGCTCATGCCGGCAAGCATACACAGCGGCGGCGGCCGAAGGGGACCGGCGGCGGCCGTGCGGCGGAGAGAGCGCGTACGCGGAGAGGCCGGCCGGGGGCGCGGCGTGCGCCCCGGCCGGCCTCGGCCGGCTCCCTCTACGCGAGCACCTTCGAGAGGAAGAGCTTGGTGCGCTCCTCCTTGGGGTTCACAAGGACCTCCATCGGCGGCCCCTGCTCCGCGATCACGCCGCCGTCGATGAGCGCCACGCCGTCGGCGACCTCTTTGGCGAAGCCCATCTCGTGGGTCACCACGACCATGGTCATGCCGTCGCGGGCGAGCTGCTTCATCACTTCGAGCACCTCGCCCACAAGCTCCGGGTCGAGCGCCGACGTGGGCTCATCGAACAGCATGAGCTTGGGCTTCATCGCCAGCGCCCGGGCGATCGCCACGCGCTGCTGCTGCCCCCCCGAGAGCTGCGCCGGGTAGGTGTCGAGCTTCTCGCCGAGCCCGACGCTCCTGAGAAGCGCCTCTGCCTCGGTCTCGGCCTGCTTGCGCGGCACGTGCTGGACCTTGATCGGCGCCTCCATCACGTTCTCGATGGCCGTCTTGTGCGGGAAGAGGTTGAAGCGCTGGAAGACCATGCCGATGGAGGCCCGCTGCCGCGCCACGTCGCGGGCCTTCATCTCGTGCAGGACCTTGCCACGCTCCTTGTAGCCCATGAGCTCGCCGGCCACGTACAGCCTGCCGGCGTCGATCTTCTCGAGGTGGTTGATGCAGCGCAGCAGGGTGGACTTGCCGCCGCCCGAAGGGCCGAGCAGCACGAACGTCTGCTGCGGCTGGACGACGAAGTCGACGCCCTTCAGCACCTCGAGCTTGCCGAACGACTTCCAGACCTGCTCGGCCTTGACCATGGGCTGGCCGACGGTGGCGGCGGCAACGGTCGCCGCATCGATGAGGTGCCCTTCCTCAGGCTGGCTGCTCATCACGCACGTCCTTGATCGCCGTGGGACTTCTCCGCGGCCGCATTGGCGCGCAACGTCCTGCGCGCCGTGCGCTTCTCCGCGGCCTCTGTCTCCTGCATACCGAAGCCCTTTCCGAAGTACGCCTCGAGGCGCGCCTGGCCGAGCGTGAGGATCGAGGTCACGACGAGATACCAGATGCACGCCACGACGAGCAGCGGCATGATCTGGAACGTCTGCGCGTAGATGTTCTGCAGGCGGCCGAACATCTCGACGCCGCCGCCGACCACGGCAAGGAGCGACGTCGTCTTGAGCATGCTGATGGTCTCGTTGCCGAACGTCGGGATGATCACGCGCATGGCCTGCGGCAGCACGATGCGCCGCATCGTCAGGGTCGGCGACATGCCGAGCGAGGAGGCGGCCTCCATCTGCCCGGCATCGACGGAGATGATGCCGGCGCGCACGAGCTCGGCCGCGTAGGCGGCTTCGTTGAGGCCCAGCGCCAGCACCGCGACCACGAGGAGGTTCTGCACCAGGGGGCCGCTCGGCGTGGAGCCGAACACCAGGCCGGTGAAGGGCAGACCCGCGTAGAAGTGCGTCCACATCACGCCGATGTTGGCCCAGAGGATGATCTGGACGTAGACCGGGGTGCCGCGGAAGAACCAGATGTACCCCCACGCGATCCACGAGAGCACCGGGTTGTCGGAGAGCCGCATGACGGCCAGCATGACGCCGCCGGCGGCGCCGACGACCATGCACAGAAAGGTCACTTCGATCGTGCGCGCAAGGCCGATAAGCGTCAGCGGTTTGAACAGGTACTGCCAGACGGTCGGCCAGTCGATGTTGGGGCTGGCGACGAACGAGTAGACGAGCGCGACCAGCAGATAGGTGATGACGGCCGCACTGATCCAGCGGCCCCAATGGCGGACCGGGATGGCCTTGATTGCGTCCGGGCGGGCGGCGGCGGCCGGTCCCCCGGCCGCCGCCGCCCCACCCTTGTCGGGACTGGAGATGCTCATGCTGCCGACAGGCTCAGGGTGTCGCGCTCGGGCTGGGGCTTGCCCCGCCCTGGTTGACCATGGCCGATTGCACAGGCAGGAGCCCGTACTTGGCGACGATCTTCTGGTAGGCGCCCTCGTCGATAAGTGCCTGCAGCGCCTTTTGCACGGTGTCGATGAGCGCCGTGTTCTTGGCCACGATGCCGATGCCCACGATCTGGGGGTCGTAGCCGTTGGGCGCGCTCGGGTCGCTCACCACTTCGAACGAGTTGCCGCCGTTCGTGTTCAGGGCGATGTACGAGGCCGTGGAGTGGTCGGTGAGGTCGCCCACGGCGCGGCCGCTGGTGACGGCGAGGAGCGCCGCCGGCTGGTTCGGAAGCGCGAGGATGGTGATCTTGTCCTTGCCGTCGGTGGCGAACTGCTTGTCGAGCTTCTGCAGGAAGGCCTGCTGCGTGGTGCCGCTCTCGCAGGCCACGGTCTTTCCGGCGAGGCTGTCGAGGTTGCTGACGCCGGCGTCGTTGCCCTTCTTCACCAGGATCGAGGTGCCGTCGTAGGCGTAGTCCACGAAGCTGACGCCCTGCTGCTCACGCTCGAGGTTGTCGTACATGTCCGACATGATCATGTCGTTCTTGCCGCCCTTGATCGACAGGATGATGCTGTCGAACGGCGTCTCGTTGAAAGGCGCGGGCACGCCGATCTTCTTGGCGATGGCCTGTGAGAGGTCGTAGTCGAAGCCGGCGGGGTTCTTGCTGGTGGCCGGGTCGTAGTACTCCCACGGTGGATACGGGACGTCGCTGGCCACGCGGATCTGCGTCATGCCCGAGGGAAGCATGGCCGTGAGAGCGGAGTCCGACTGGAGCGCCGCGAGATCAGCGGCGCCCCACGCTGCCGCGGTGCTGCTGCCGCTGCTGCTCGGCGTCGGCGTAGGACTCGCGCTCGTCGTGGAACTGCTGCTGCCGCAGCCTGCGACGGCAAGCCCTACGGCGGTCACCGCGATCAGCGCGGCAACTGCCAGAAGCAGTCCCCATCTGCTGGTAGATCTCATCCCTACCCCTTTCGTCGGCGGCGCGCCACGCGGCTCGCCGCACTGTTTCATCGTGACAGCTTAGCTGCTGTCGCGGGTTTGTCACGAATCCGGCGATGGAAAAGCGCACCGCCAGGCTTGCGAGCGGCGCGCGCGCTCAGCGGCTACCGCGCGGCCGGATCCCCCTGCAGGAGGCGACGCCACCCCGCGAGCACGTCGTGAGCCGCCTCCGCCCCGACGATCGGCTCCGCCGGCAGCGGCAGTCGCACCGGATACAGCAGGGTGGCCCGCGTCTGCGAACCGCCCATGCCGCCGTGGAACGAGATCAGCTCCTCGAAGGCGCAGCCCTCGTCGAGCTGACGGTCGTAGAAGCTGCCCACCATGATGTCGGCGACGTGCGCGAAGCCGTCCGTGCGCCGCAGGTGCCGCGCGGCGTTGGGAGAGAAGCCCGCCAGCGGGTCCTCGCCCTCAACGCGGTCGTCCGCCAGGAAGCGCACGCCGTGAGCGCCGAGGACCAGCGGGCCGCGCTCCGCCGAGCGCACGAGCAGCCAGCCCACGTGGGGATGCTCGCGCAGGGCGGGGATCAGCCGCGGATGCCGGTCGGCGATCTCCTCGAGCGTCAGCCGGCGCTTCTCCTCCATGAGGTAGATGAGCCCCAGGTTGCCCGAACCGAGGACCACGGTCTCCTCGCCGGAGACGTCGTTCTTCGCGTGCTTGCTCTTCTTGCCGCCGGTGGCTTCCTTGAAAGCATGGGTGACCGTCATGTCGTTCTCGTCGCCGGCGCGCAGTCTGGAGACGGCGCGGCCCTCGAGCGAGCGGCGCACGAGGTCGTCGAGGCCGTAGCCGTTGCGCTGCTTGAAGGTCGCGCCCTGAGTCTGCCCGTGGTCGGAGAGCACGACGATCTCGTAGGGGCGCGCCGCGTAGCGACGGGCACGCGCGATGCGCCCGAACTGCTGATCGAGCTTGCGCAGCACCTCCAGCGTATCGGCGCGCTCGAGGCCGGAGTGATGCGCCACCTCGTCATAGCCGGCGAAGCACGCATACACGGCCGGCCGGCCTTGCATCATGTCGCCGAGCAGGCTGTCCACGGTGAGGTCGCGCACCACCACCGCGAGCGCGGCGCGCAAGAAGGGGTACTTGCCGCCGCGATGGCCGCGCGGCCGGATATCGCGGCGGATGCCGCGCACGGCCGCGATCCACTCCAGGCCGACCTCGTAGAAGAACAGGACGAGCGTGCGCGTGACGTTGAAACCGTTGGCGAAGAAGGCCCGGTAGCCGGGGTTGGCCTTCTTCTCGGCGGCGATGCGGCTGATGGTGAGGATGACGTGGTCGGCCTCGCCCGAGAGCAGGTTGCTGCGGCTGGCGCCGCCGGCGATGAGGAGGCCGCGGCCGGACGTGTGCCGCCGCTCGATCTCCTCGCAGTCGGGCGGCGCCGAGCAGGTCATCAGCCTGCCGGACTCCTTCTCGACCCAGCGGAAGGCGGGGATGTCGTCGTTGGCGCCCAGCAGGAGGCCCGCCTGGGAGGCTCCGGTCTGTGACGAGAGGTCGGTCTCCCACTCCGCCAGGCGATGCGTGCCCTCGGACACCCAGCGCGCCATCTCGGGCGCGCTACCGTCGCGCATGGCGCGCTGAAGCACCGGCAGCGCCAGCCCGTCGACTTCCAGGTACAGGATGCCGGGCACGTCGGTGACCACGCGGTCGCCGGCGCGGCGGGCGATGCGCTGGATCACGCGGAGCGTGAAGGTGTCGTCGTCGTTGGTGCCGAGGAGGATCTCGAGGATCACGGTCACCGCGGCAACCACGACGGCGGCGGCCAGCGCCGACCAGTACGAGTCCACCTTGAACGAATGATCGGAGATATCGGAGGCCAGCTTGAAGATCCAGGCGTCGAGCAGCAGGACGAGGATGAAGCCGCTGACCAGCATGAACGGCAGCCGCAGCGCGGCGATGAGCGGCGGCAGGAGCGCGTTGAGCAACGCGATCAGGGCCGCCGCGACGAAGGCCCCGAGCGGCCCCTCCACGTGCACGCCCGGCACGAGCCACGTGGCCACGTAGACGGCCAGCGCCGCCGTCACCCACGCCACGAGCAGACGCCACAGATGCAGACGCGGGCGCGCGGGCTCCCAGGCAGGCGAGTCTCCATACCCTCGCGCGAGCTCCTCGACCATCCCCAGCCTCCTTCGCCCTCGGCGCAGCCGCGGCGCCGTGCCTCGACGACATTCTATCCGCGCCGCGGCCGGCGCTGCGGCTCAGCGCGGCGTTGGTCGTGCCCTCGTGGCCGCCAAGAGCCGCAGCGGATGTCGACCAGCGGGCCGGCGCGTAGACTTCTCGCGCATCCGCCGTCGGATGCACCCTGTGGAGGTGACGCCCGTGTCGCGCAAAGGCTGGCTGCTCTTCATCGCCTTGTGCGTGATCTGGGGCATCCCGTATCTCCTGATCCGGGTGGCGGTGCGCGAGCTGCCGCCGCCGACGCTGGTCTTCCTGCGCACGGCGCCGGCGGCCCTTTTGCTCACGCCCCTGGCGCTGCACCGCGGCGAGCTGCGGCCCCTGCTCGCGCACTGGCGCTGGGTGGTCGCCTACACATTGGTCGAGCTCGCCGTCCCCTGGCTGCTGCTGTCGCACGCCGAACAGCGCCTCTCGAGCTCACTGGCCGGACTGATGGTGGCCGCGGTGCCGCTCATCGCGGTCGTGCTCTACCGCGCCGTAGGCGCGGGAGAGCACCTCGACGCGCGCCGCCTGGCGGGCCTGCTCATCGGCTTCGCCGGAGTGGCGGCCCTGGTCGGCATCGACACGGGCGCCACCGACCCTCTGGCCATCGCGGAGATGCTGGTCGTGGCACTCGGCTACGCCGCCGGCCCGCTCATCATCAGCCGCCGCCTGGCCGGCCTGCCGACCCTGGGCGTCATCACGGCCTCGCTGGCGCTGACCGCCGTCGGCTACGCGCCGGCCGGCCTGCTCTCCATGCCGGCGTCCATCTCGGCGGAGACCGTGGGCGCCGTCGCCGTACTGGCGATCGTCTGCACCGTGATCGCCTTCCTCGTGTTCTTCGCGCTCATCCGCGAGGTGGGGCCGTCGCGCTCCACGGTGATCACCTACGTCAATCCGCTCGTGGCCGTGCTCCTGGGGGTGGTCCTTCTCGGGGAGCCGTTCACCTTGGGAATCGCCGTGGGTATGCCGCTCATTCTCGTCGGCTCGCTACTCGGGACGGCTCCTTCACTGAGGAAGCCTGGCGCAACATCGGAGGCGCGCACAGGGGAGCCGGCGGACGACCCGGCGGCGAGCCCGCCAACGCCGTAGGCGCTCGCGCGGCGAGGCCCCGCGAGGTCCCCGCGCCGGCGCGCCTGCCGTGCGTCGCACCAGAGCCATCTTAGCCTCGACCTGGTTGCACGTGAACAGGTGCACGCCGACGCTGCCGAGGTCCGCCTCCGCGGCGCGCGCCGCGAGCGCCAGCGCGAGCGGCGGCGGATCGTCGCGCCACGAACGCGCCAGCGTGGCGACGTGCCGTCCGTGCCTGGCAAGGTAGTGCAGGGAGGCGCCGACGCCCGTCCTCAGCGCAATCTCGGCGAGCTGGCGGCGCTCGACCACGCCGGGCAGGCCGACGACCGGCAGCCCGACGCCGGCTCCGCGACGACCGTGGGCCGGCCGCCGGCCCGTACGGTACGAGCCGGCGGCCTCAGTCCAGGAACTCGCGCAGACACTGCGCGTCGCGATACGCCTTGAGCTTGGCCAGCGTCTTGGCCTCGATCTGGCGGATGCGCTCGCGCGTGACGCCGAACTTCTGACCGACCTCTTCGAGGGTGCGTGGGTTGCCGCCGGCGAGGCCGAAGCGCAGCTCGACGATGCGGCGCTCGCGCTGCGTGAGCAGCTGCAGCACGCGCACGAGCTCCTCGCGCTGCACGATGTCGTCGACCTCTTCGACCGGCGACGACGAGTCCTTGTCTTCGATGAAGTCGACAAGCAGTGCGTCGCCCTCGTCGCCGATGGGCGTGTGCAGGCTGGCCGGCTCTTGGCTGATCTTGAGGATCTCGCGGACGCGCTCGGGGGTGGTGCCCATCTCCGCGGCGATCTCCTCGGGGGTGGGCTCGCGGCCGGAGTCTTGCAGGAGCTGGCGTTGCACGCGCACGAGCTTGTTGATGTTCTCGACCATGTGCACCGGGATACGGATCGTGCGTGCCTGGTCGGCAAGGGCGCGCGTGACGGCCTGCCTGATCCACCAGGTGGCGTACGTCGAGAACTTGAAGCCGCGCCGGTAGTCGAACTTTTCGACGGCGCGCATGAGCCCCAGGTTGCCCTCCTGGATGAGATCGAGAAGGGGCATGCCCCTGCCCATATGCCGCCGGGCGATGGAGACCACGAGGCGCAGGTTGGCCTCGGTGAGCTTGCGCTTGGCGTCCATGTCGCGGCGCTCGATGCGCTTGGCCAGCGACACTTCTTCTTCGGCGGTGAGGAGCGGCACTCTGCCCATCTCGCGGAAGTACATGCGCACGGGATCGTTGGTCGTCGACTTCACCGAGAGGTCGAGCTTGGGAGCGGCCTCTTCTTCTACAACGGGCTCCGGATCGGCCGCGCTGCCCTCGCTCTCGATGACGTCGATGCCGAGGTCGGCGAAGACGCCGTGGATCTCCTCGAGCTGTTCGGGCGTAAGGTCGACGTCGCGGAGGGCGTCGTCGATGTGGGCGCCGTCCAGGTAGCCTTGCTCGCGACCTTCTTCGAGCAGCACGCGGACCTCGTCGGTGCTGAGCACGGCGAGGTCTGCGAACGCGGCGGTGCGGTCTTCAGCGGGTTCGATCACGCGGCGACTCCTGCTCTTCGTGGCGTGCTTCGGCCATCGGCGTGGCCAGTGCGATCACGGAGGCGGCGCGCCGAGCACGTGCGCCCCGTGCCGGCGCACATGGCGCGTGCCCAAGAGGGCTGGGGCGGTGGAAAGCGGACGCCAAACGGACAGGTAATGATACCAGTGGCAGCTCTCCACCGCAAGAGCCGGACCACAGTCGATCAGTATGGGCTGGTCGCGGAGCCGGTGCCGTAGGGGTCCGTGGTCTGCGCCGGCTGCGGCAGCGTACCGGCCTTGATCTGCGCCATGACCTGGACGGCCGTGTTGATCGGCACGGCAAAGCCGATGCCTTCGTTGCCGCCGGACTGCGAGTCGATCTGCTCGTTGATGCCGATGACCTGCCCGCTGGCGTCGATCAGGGGACCGCCGGAGTTGCCGGGGTTGATGGCGGCGTCGGTCTGGATGCCGCCGCTGATCGTGGCGCCGTTCGGAGACTGCAGCTCGCGGTTCGTCGCCGAGACGACGCCCGAGGACAGCGAGAAGTCGAGGCCCAGCGGGTTGCCGATGGCCACGACGGCCTCGCCGACGCTGGCCTTCGAGGAGTCGCCGAGGGGGATGGGAACGAGCCCGGGCGTCTGGCTGGGGTCGACCTTGATCACGGCCACGTCGGTCGACTCATCGGCGCCCACGACCGTGCCCTCGACCTGCGTCCCTTGCGAACCGCTGCCCTTGAAGATCACGGTGACCGTGCTCACGGCCTGGCCGCTCTCGCTGACCACGTGAGCGTTGGTCAAGATGTAGCCGTCCTTGGACACCACGAAGCCCGTGCCCAGCGCCTGCCCGCCGCCCGTTTGCTGCCCGAAGATGTCGTAGGTTCCCGGGAAGGTCGTCTGGATCTCGACCACGCTGCCGGCGTTCTTCTCGTAGATCTGCTGCGGCGTCAGCCCGGTGCTCTTGAAGGCGGCGTAAGCGCCTTTCACCGTGCCGGTCGTGTGGCCGCCGCCCACGAAGCCGAGCATGTTGGCTACGACCAACAGGACGGCCGCGCCCAGGAAACCGGCGACCATCATCGCGAGGAATCGTCTGGCCTTCATACGTGCACTCCCTTTCTTTGCCGACGCCGAGAGCAACCGGTGGCGCTTGCTCGGCACAGCGAATCGGCGGGCTCCCACCGCGCGGCGGGGCCCATGACAACGACCGCACGGGGCAACGGACGTCGCCACCGAGGGTCTGCGTGCACCAAAGGTACCCGCGATATCTGAGGATTCCCTGAGAGAGAGCTGGGGGCGGCCTGTGGATCGCCGCGCCGCCGCGCCCGTGCTGCAAGGCCGCCCCGCCGCTCCTCCCCCCGGGCGGCCCCGCGCCCGCAGCCTGCCCACTAGCCCAGACGCGAGGGGTTGTGTGAGTATTGGCGTCAGGGATCGTTTTCGGCGACCACTCGAGCAAAGGAAGCACCATGGCACACTTCGGCCCCGACGAAGCCATCGCGCGTATCGCGGACTGGAAGGACAAAGACATCCGCTGGGAAGAGCTTGGCGGCGGCATCACCAACCACAACTACATCGTCTGGGTCAACGGCGGCGCCGGCAATCCGGGCGGCGGCAAGTACGTCGTACGCATCCCCGGGCAGGGCACCGACATGTTCATCGACCGCGACATCGAGCGGTACTGCATGGTCCAGGCCGACAAAGCCGGCGTAGGACCACGGGTCGCCTACCAGATCGACCCCGAAGGCGCGCTCGTGATCGACTTTGTCGAGGGCGAGATCATGCACCCCGAGACGATGGCCGGCCACCCCGAGCGCCTCAAGCAGGCCGTCGAGACGGTCAAGGTGTTCCACGACAAGGCGGTCTTCAAGAACGAGATCAAGATCTTCGACATGCTGCGCCGCTACACGAAGATCGCCCGGGACAACAACACCCCCATGCCGCCCGAGCTCGAGTCCCTCCTGCTCGAGATGGACACCATCGAGAAGGCGACGGCCGTGAACCCACCCGCCGACGTCGCCTGCCACAACGACCTGCTCAGCGAGAACTTCATCATCGATGCCGCCGGCAAGATGTGGATCATCGACTGGGAGTACGGCGGCATGACCGACCCGTTCTTCGACCTCGGCGACTTCGTCATGGAGCATCCCTTCTCGCGCGAGGAGGAGCGGCTCATCATCGCCACGTACTGCGGCGAGATGGACGAAGGGCGTTTCGGCCGCATGATGCTCTACAAGAGCGTCTCGGGCGTGTGGTGGGGCGTGTGGGCGATGATCCAGCACACCTTCTCGAAGATCGAGTTCGACTACATGGAATGGGGCATGGAGCGCATCGCGCGCGCGCAGCGCGTCGTCGACGACCCCGACTACAGCGCGTGGCTGGCCAACGCCTGAGCGCATCGCCCTGACGCCGAAGAGGGCCGGGCGCCGTTGGCGCCCGGCCCTCTTCTCGTTGGACTCTCAGCCTTAAGTCGAGCTTGAGGCTTCGCGGTGTGCCGCGTCCCGTCCCTCCACGCGGCCAGGCTGCTCCCCGAGCGCGACGTCCGCCCCGGCGGCTGGTGCGGCGCCCTCAGGCATCATGTCGACCCCCTTCGTCGCGCGGCTCGACGGTCAGCGACTCTCCCGGGTCGAGGAGCTTGACCTCCACCTCGGGCGCCTTCTCGGCAGCGCTCGCGGCGAACGCCTCGGGGCGCTTGCGGGTCTTCTGGAACCAGGCATAGGTCGCCTGCTTGCCGGCGTAGGCGGAGCCCGGCAGGTAGAGCGTCCCCCAGTGGATGGGCACCGCGATCCGCGGCCGCAGGAGGGCCAGCGCGCCGGCCGCCGAGCGCGGGCTCATATGGCGCCCCTCGGGCGGCCGTACCCCCCAGGTCTCGATCGGCAGGAGGGCGACGTCGATGCGCTCGTGCAGGTCCTCCATACCGTCGAAGAGCGCCGTGTCGCCGGCGAAGTAGACCGTGGACGAGCCCTGGATGATGAAGCCGAGCGGCTCCGTGGGCGGCGACAGCACCCAGCGGCGGCGCGTGTGACTGGCGTGTACCGCCATGACGTCGACGTCGCCGACGTGCAGGAGCGTGTCGCGGCGCGTCTCGATGACAGTCCTGAAGCCGACCCTGTGCACGGTGCGTCCCACGAGAGGCGGCCCGATGACCACCGCGGACTTGGGCAGCATCTTCAGTGAGGCCGTGTCCAGGTGGTCGATGTGCAGATGCGAGATGAGCACGGCGTCCAGGTGATGGCGCACGCCGGGATCGGGCAGCGGCCCGTAGCGTCGCAACGCCCCGGTCCAGCGCTTCAGGGACGGGTCCGTCAGTATACGGACGCCGTCCATCTCGATGAGCACCGTGCCGTGCCCGACGTAGGTCACTCGCGTGGGCTGGGAGGCCTTCTCCGTTGTCATGCCCGCACCACCCTCCTCGTACTGCCGTCGACCCGGCCGCAGGCGACCGCGGTCGACGCTACCGACCGGCTCACAGTATCGGCAGAAACGGCGCCCGCCACGAGCTTCTTCGCGAGAGGCGCCGGCCCTGCAAGCGGGCGCTCAGTCGCGGAGCCGAAGAACGCCCACCGGCGCTCCGCGCGGCTCAGGGCACGTAGCGCCGTGCGCCGGCGAGCTCGCTTGAGTACGGCTCGGCGGATAGCGAGACCACGCTCACCGGCAGGCCGGTCGCCGGGGAGTGGATCATGCGCCCGGCCCCCACGTACATGCCCACATGGTGGATCTGCCCGGAAGAGCCGCGGAAGAACACGAGGTCGCCGGCGCGCAGCGAAGCGCGCGCGACCTTCACGCCTTCGGCAAACTGCGGCGCGGCGTCGCGCGGGATGGTGACGCCGAGCGCCTGGTAGACGAGGCACGTGAAGCCGGAGCAGTCGAAGCCGAAGCCCGAAGTGCCGGCCCAGACGTACTGCAGGCCGAGGAAGCGGCGCGCCTCGGCAACGAGCTGCGCGCCGCTGGGCCGCGGCCAGGCCGCGCCGCGGCTGCGCAGCGCCACCGCGGCGCGCTTCACGTACAGTGTGCGCCCGTCCTGCATCGCGACCTGCACGGACGAGGGCGTCCAGGCCACCGCGGGGAGGCGCGTGCCGTAGGAGAGCTCGAGCACGCGCCCGGTCAGCGCCGGCGTCTCCCAGGTCCAGGCGGTCGGCCTCATGATGACCGCCAGGCGCCGCCCCGCCGCCGGTCTCACGGCGGTGAGCTGCACCGTCGGCACCCAGCCCGGGTAGCCGCGTGCGTCTCTGGGCGTGGGCTGGGTGGGCACCGCGACCCGTGACCAGGCGCCGGAGGTGTCGAGCAGGATGACCCGCGAGCCGTAGAGCGCCTGCGTCTCGAGCTTCCCAACCAGCCAGCGCTTCTGTGCGGTGGTCATCCCGGCCACCCAGGCGCGGGGATCGGCCGGGGTTGCGAGCGCCGGCGCGTCGACCGGCCTCGCGAGCCCCGGCTCGACCCAGAGCGTGGCCACCGAGACGGCGACCCAGCGCAAAGGCGACGATGGGGCGACGGCCTTGGCGCGCGCCGCGACGGTCTGCGGCCGCGCCGCCGCCGCCGCCGGCCACGCGCAGGCGGCGCAGGCAAGCAGAACGGCGACGCTCAGGATGACGCTGCGCAAGCCTCTCATGGCCCCAGTGTAGTCCAACGCAGGTTCTACAGACGCACGAGCACCTGCAGCGCGACGAACAAGACGATCAGGGCAACGACGGCGCTGAAGTCGAGACCCGTCCCCCCGATGCGCGCCACCGGGACCACGCGGCGGAACAAGCCCAGGTACGGCTCCGTCACGTTGACGAGCACCGTCTGGAGGCTGCAAGCGGCGCTTCCCGGTCGCAGATTCAGCCAGGACATCACCGCCCGCGCGACGATGAGCCAGGCGTAGATCGTGATGGCGAAGTAGATCACGTAGATGAAACCGCTCATGCAAGCTCCTTGCGGGGGGATGCGTCGGCCTCGCGGCGGGCTGCCTTCCGGCGGTGAGCCCAGAGTGCCCTGATGGGGCAGGCGGCCGCACGGCCGCGTCAGCTCTTCAGGTACCGGTCGAACCACTCCAGCACGATCTGGAAACGCTGCACCCGGTGGACCGGGCTGCCCGAGCGGGTCAGCTCGTGAGACTCCTCGGGGAAACGCACCAGCTCGACCGGCCGCTTCAGCAGGCGGAGCGTCACGAAGAGGTGCTCCGCCTGCTCGACGGCGCAGCGCAGATCCTTCTCCGAATGCAGGATCAGGAGCGGGGTATGGATGCGTTCGGCGTAGGTCGCCGGTGAGATCTTGAGGTAGGGCTCCACGTCCTCGTAGACGAACGTGCCGAGATACCCTTTGAAATCCCAGCCGAAGTCGCTCGAGCCCCACTCCGAGACGAGCTGGTTGACGGCCCGTTCCGACACCGCGGCCTTGAAGCGATCGGTGTGGCTCACGATCCAGGACGTCATGTAGCCGCCGTAGGAGCCGCCGATCACGCCCAGGCGCTCGCCGTCGACGAAGTCGAAGCGGCGCACGGCCTCCTCGATGACGGCGAGGCAATCTTCGTAGTCCACGGAGCCCCAGCCGGGGCCGGCCGCGCCGGGGCCGCGGATCGCCCGGCCCCACTCCTCGCCGTAGCCGGACGAGCCGCGCGGGTTCGCGAACACCACGACGTAGCCCGCGCCGCAGTACGCCTGGAACTCGTCGAAGAACGTGTTGCCGTACTGGCCGAACGGCCCGCCGTGGATGTTCAGCAGCGTGGGGTACTGCCTGCCGGGCTCGCAGCCCGCCGGCCGCATGACCCAGGCGTCGACCGCGGAGCCGTCGGCCGACGTGGCCGTGAAGCGCTCGGCCGCGGCGAGCTCGCGGCCGGCAGCGAAGGCGTCGCCGACGCGCGTGAGACGCCGCTCACCGCCCGAGGCAGAGCCCGGCGCGGCGACGAACAGCTCGCTGAGCCTCGTGGGCTCGTCGGCGGAGTACACGAGCCGCCCGGCGGCGACGTCGAACCCGGTCAGGGCGCGCTCGCCGCCGACGACGAGCTGCGGCCCGCGAGAACCGTCGGCGGCCACGCGATAAAGGTGGGTATTGCCGCGGTCCTCCACAGCGAACACGATGTCGCCCTCGTCCCAGACCGGCTCGCGCAGCGGCGGATACGTGCCGCAATTCCTGTCGAGGGCGGTGGTGAGCAGCTCGATGATGCCGCTGACGGCATCGACCACGGCGATCTGCGTGTGCTTCGGGTCGTCAAACACCCCCGGGTAGCGCTGCACGGCCAGCCGGGCGCCGTCGGGCGACCACGAGAGCCCGCTGATCCCGCCGCCGCCGCCGGTGAGACGCCGCGGCTCGCCCCCTTCGGCGGCGACGAGGTACACGTCGCTGACCGGCTCGGTGTCCCAGTCCGGCCGGCGCGCCGAGACGAAGGCCAGCGTCGCGCCGTCCGGGGACCAGGCGGGACCCGTATCCTCATAGTCGCCGTCCGTGAGCTGGACGGCGTCGCCGCTGCCGTCCGCCGCGATGACAAACACGTGCTGCCGCCGGTCGCCGGTCCAGCCGACGCTGTCGAGCTTGTACTGCAGGCGCGTGAAGCGGCGCGGCAGGCGGCGCTTGTCGTCCTCTTCGTCGTAGGCGGCGTCGCGCACCCGCGCGACGAAGGCGAGGCTCGCGCCGTCCGGCGACCAGGCGACCTGAGTCACGTCTTCCTTGAGGCTGGTGAGCTTGCGCGGCTCGCCGCCGGCCAGCGGCATCACGTGGAGCTGCATCGCGTCGCCCTCGCGGTTCGAGGTGAAGGCGAGCTGCGAACCGTCCGGCGACCAGCGCGGATCGGCGTCGTGCCTGGCGCCGGAGGTGAACCGGCGCGGCTCCGCCGCGCCGTCCGCCGGCGCCAGCCAGATCGCCCCGCGGTAGTCGTTGGCCTTGGCGTCGACCGTCCCGACAACGTACGCCACAGTCGTGCCGTCGGGCGAGAGGCGAGGGTCGGACACCCCGGTCAGCTCGAAGACATCATCCGGCACCATCCCGCTCATCCCCTACCCCCTCGATCTTCTTGTCCTTGCCGGCTGTCTCAGCCCAGATCGCGCCGCCAGTCCCACTCAGGCGCGATGACCGGCGTGCCGTCAGTGTCCTCGACCTCGCGGCGCCAGGCCACGCGTTGGCCGACGCTGGCACGCAGGCGCCAGCGGAAGGTCTTGTTGACGTCGTCCACGGCCTCCTTGACGGCCGCGAGGCGATCGTACACCCTCGACATGGCCTCTTCTGAGAGCCCGTAGTCGTCGACCATGGCGATCACCACGTCCAGGTTCGTGGTGAGGTCGTGATACAGACCCCAGTCGCGGGAGCACACGGCGGCGATGTGCATGACGTCGATGGACGCGTCGTCGTCGCTGTCGCGCAGCGGCACGTCCTTGCAGAGGGCGATGACGTCGTGGGCGTCCTTCTGGTTGATCTTGCCGATCTGCAGCTTGGCGATGAGTGCGTCGGCGGGCGTGATCGCGTAGTCGTCGATGTCGAGGCGCTCGCGCACGTCAAGGTCGTGGTCCATGCGCATCACGTCGAGGAAGATATCCACGTGGTCGACGAGCGGCGGCTCATACGGCTTGGAGCCGGCCGCCGCCTCTGCCTGGGCGCGCTCCTCTTTCAGCGCCTCGATCTTGACGTACTGGAGCTGGCCGGCGTCGGTGGACTGCGTGACGTAGCGGTTCTCGGCGTAGCCCAGCGCGGTGAACACCTCGTGCAGCTCGCTGTTCTGCGACGAGAGCCCGATGAAATCGATGTCGGAGTACTCGCGGTCCATGAACGCTAGGTCGGTGCAGTAGCGGCGGATGGCGAGCCC
This sequence comes from uncultured Thermoleophilia bacterium, assembly GCA_903862845.1. Classification (GTDB taxonomy): domain Bacteria; phylum Actinomycetota; class Thermoleophilia; order UBA2241; family UBA2241; genus CAIXSE01. The sequence goes on along the minus strand of CAIOZS010000218.1, from coordinate 676 downwards.
TCCGGTGAGGCGTAGCCGGGCGCCGTGTTGCCTGGCCGCGTCGATGATCGCCATGGCCTCGGCCATGAGGCGGTCGGCGCGACGCACGGGCGCCGGCGCCTCGCCGGCACCGGACTTAAGCACGGCGCCCCGGGCGGCGGCGCCGGGCATGCTGCGCAGGTCCTCGAGCGGATGAAGGACGGCGTCGAGGACGTGCCGCGCCAGGTACACGCGCGGCCAGCGCTTCTCGTCCCACTCGGCAAGCAGCCCCTTGGCCTCGAGCTCGCGCACGGCACGCCGCGCCGTCGGGTTGGTGACGCCCAGGATGCGCTGCGCCTCGGGGACCGTCATGCAGGGGGTGCGAAACAGCTCGTCGGCGAGCGCCAGCGCGTGCCCCTTGAGCTCCTCGCGATCACGGGCGTACTGGCGAATGAGCGCCCGCGCCTGCCGCGTCGCACGGCCGGCCGTCTCGTGAACGCCGGTGGCGAAGAAGGTCAGCCACGGCACCCAGTCGGCGTGCGTGCGCACGCGCTGCAACAGGGCGTAGTACTCGTCGCGATGCCCCTCGAAGTAGGCCGACAGGTAGAGCAGCGGGCGCGTGAGGCGCTGCCGCTCGATCAAGAAGAGCGTGATGAGAAGCCGGCCGAGACGCCCGTTGCCGCCGACGAACGGGTGGATGGTCTCGAACTGCGCGTGG
>CAIOZS010000217.1 GCA_903862845.1 uncultured Thermoleophilia bacterium | reverse complement strand
GGGGGCCCTTGTTTTTGCCCCCCCCCCCCCCCCCCGGATCCAGGCGGACAGCCGTCGATGGGTCTGGCAGCGAGGCGTTGGCCTCTGCGCGTGCCCGCCCACGATCTCGGGCCGCCGCGGGCGGAGGGTTGTCCGCGGGCGAGGATCGGCCGACGGTGAGCTCCTCGCTGCGCCCGCGCCGTTCGTACACGGCCAGCAAGCCCTCGCGGTCGCTCAAGTGCACGCAGGCGCGTCCGGACGGGACGGTGAGGGCGAAGGGCAGGGGTGAAGATGCGGTGGCGGGTGGCAACGCCGACGGCCTCATGCCGCAGGCGCAGGGTTTGGGAGGCGATTCAAGCCCGCCACCGTGGATGCCGACAAGGATAGGAACAACGGGGTTCCTGCCCGCAGACGAGGGGCTGTGCGCTTCCGCGGCACCTGCCTTCTGCCTGCGCGGCTGGCTCAAGCGGCGTGACGCCCGGCGTCGCGCCTTCACAGAGAGGTATCACATGAAGCAGTCCGCGACACCCAGCGGCAAGCCGCCCGCTCGGCGGCGCGCCGCCAGGCTTTTCGCCCTGGCGCTCACCCTGCTCGCGCTCGCTCTGGCGCTGCCCGCCGGCGCCGCCGCCTCCCCGGGCGCCGCCGCCGCGCCGACGATTACGAGCTTCACCCCGCACACGGGCCCGGTGGGCACCGTGGTCCTCCTGATGGGCAGCGGCTTCACCGGCGCTCGCCGCGTCACGCTGGGGCGCGCCGAGGCCGCGTTCACCGTGCACAGCGACGAGTCGATCGTGCTCACCGTGCCGGCCGGCGCCCTCAGCGGCCCGATCAGCGTCACGACCCCGGAGGGCAGCGCCGTCAGCGCGGGATCGTTCAGCGTGACCTTGCCGCCGATGGTCATCACGGTCACCGCCCCCACGGGCACGGGGAGCTACGCGCAGGGCAGCAGCCTCACGGTGAAATGGACGGTCAGCAGCGCCGTCGCCGACGGCGAGTTCGCCCTCGGGGTGCGCAGCCCCGACGGCACCTGGAGCATCGGCATGCTCGTGCCCGCCAGCGGCGCCGCGAGTTACGCCGCCGGCCTCACCCTCGACGTGCACCCGGGCAGCGGCTACAAGGTGATGGTCGCCTGGCGGCCCGTCGTCGGCAGCGGCTCCTGGAGCGCCTACGCTACCAGCCCCGGCTCGTTCGCCGTGTACGCCGGCGACGCCAAGGCGATCACCGCCTTCAGCCTCCAGTTCCATTGGCTGATCCCGCCGGTGACCGGCGTCATTAATGAAGCGGCGCACACGATCGCCCTCACCGTCCCCCATGCCATGGTCGTCCACGCTCTGGTCGCGACCTTCACGACGACCGGGGAGTCAGTGACGGTCGGCCCCCGGACCCAGGTCAGCGGGACGACGGCCAACGACTTCAGCAGCCCCGTCACCTACAAGGTCACCGCCTTCGACGGCTCGACCCAGAACTACACGGTCACGGTCACGGTGACGCCCCTCGCCATCGGCGATGCCTACGGCGGCGGCGTGGTCGCCTACATCCTGCAAAGTGGAGACCCTGGCTACAGCGCAACCGTAGTGCACGGCTTGATCGCGGCCACCGCCGACCAGGACAGCGGCTCAGGAATCCGCTGGTACAACGGCAGTTCCACAACCACTGGAGCAACAGCAACAGCCCTGGGCACAGGATCGGCCAACACGACCGCGATCATCGCATCACAAGGCGCCACTGCTACCAGCTACGC
>CAIOZS010000216.1 GCA_903862845.1 uncultured Thermoleophilia bacterium | reverse complement strand
CGGGCGGCGCGAAAGCGCCGCCCGGCCCTTCCTTCTGGAGCGAAGCCTGCACGGCGCTTGCCGGCGCGCCGTTGCGCAGGTCAGATCCTGGGCGCGGCGGGCAAAGCCCGCCGCGCCTCTTCGCTTGCCCGACCCCCATGCCGCACCGCCGCCGTGCGGCGCTCGCGCGTCAACCGGCGCAGCCTGTCGCGCGGCGAGACCGCGGCGCTCTCAGGCTGTTGAGCACGAAGCTACGGCGCGGCGCTAGACACGTAGAAGAACGTGAACTAACATGCGCAGCAGGTATCAAAGGAGCGAAACTGTTCGTTTCAGTGCTCGTTTGTGAGCTTCACTCGAAGACGATCGCTCGCCGAGCCTCGGCGACCGGCTCGGCTCGGCTCTCTGTGCGCAGCGCCTCGTTCGCGGAATCAATCAGCTAGGGGGAGACATGCAAGAACGCAATCTCTTGGAAGACCTTGTCGCAGTCAGTCCTGGAATGGAGATCTGGTGGGACTCCTCACCGGTGATCTTCGGCAACTGGTGCCAGAAGATGCTCGCCAAGGCGGACGCCGGCGATCGGGACAACCTCAAGCACCAGTTCACACGCATGTACAACCTGGATGACCCCATGGGGCAGCTGTTCCGCGGCGTCACCACCAACCCGCCCCTGTCGCTGGCGGCCATCAAGGACGACCCGGCGCGCTGGCAGAAGGTCGCCGCGAAGATCTTGGCTGAGAACGAGGGCCTCGACACCGAAGGCCTCTTCTGGCTCCTCTACAAGCAGGTCGTCAAGCAGGGCTCCGACATGTTCCTGCCGCTGTTCGAGGCGTCGGGGTACAAGGAGGGCTTCCTGTCCGGTCAGGTCGATCCGCGCAGCGCCTTCGACGCGGACGCGATGCTGGCGCAGGCCCTTGAGATCCACACCATCAACCCCAACGTGATGATCAAGGTGCCCGGCACCGCGGAGGGCTACGGGGTCATCGAGGAGCTCACCTCTCGCGGCATCGCCACGAACAACACCCTGACCTTCGTCCTCTCGCAGCTCCTGGACTGCGCGAAGTCGGTGATGAGGGGCCTGGAGAAAGCCAAAGCGAACGGCGTCGACCTTTCGAAGTGGCGCTCGGTGATCACCCACATGGAGGCCCGCTACGGCGACCTCGGCGGTCTGCGCGAGGCAGGCGCAGAGAAGGGCATCGAGATCACCGAGGGCGACGTGCGCCTCGCCGAGCTGGCGATCTTCAAGAAGGCCTACCGCACCCTCAAGGAGCGCGACTACCAGAGCAAGATGCTCTCCTGCTCACTGCGCCTGGGCCCAACGGTGGACGGCAAGCAGCGGATCTGGCACCTCGAGGAGAAGGCCGGCGCCGACATCGTCGTCACCTGCCCGCCGTCGCTTATCGACGAATGCATCAACTTCCCGCATCCCGAAGATATCAAGTTCGAAGAGAATCGCATCGCCGTCGATCCGCCCAAGGAAGTCATGGACAAGCTCATGCAGATCCCGTACTTCTCGCGGGCCTACGACGAAGACGGCTACACCCGTGCCGAGTACAACACGCATCCGGCGCTGGTCAAGACCGCGGAGGCCTTCTCGAAGGCCACCAACGAGATGGTCGCGTTCGCGGGCAGCTGCCTCGCGGACGTCTGACCGCGCTGACGAAAGGAAATAGAGCATGGCCGACATCAAAGATCTCATCAACCCCTACGTGTGGACGGCTCCCGAGTACAACACCGGCATCCTCGATAAGGCCTGGGCGCAGCCCGAGATGGGCCGCATGATGCTCAATGAGAACCCTGTGCCGCCGTCGGACGCGGTCGTCGAAGCCATCACCGACATGGCCAAGAGGGGCAACCGCTATCCGGATCGCGCCTACCGGCTGCGTGAGAAGCTGGGCAAGCTCCACGGCGTGGCGGCGGAGAACATCGCCCTCGCCAACGGCTCCTCCGAGACGATCGACGCGATGATGCGCATCTTCCTGCAGCCGGGCGATGAATTCCTCTGCTCCAACCCGACCTTCGAGATGTTCCCCTCGCGCGCCGGCCTCTGTAACGCGAAGACCGTGCAGGTCAACCTGCGCGAGCCGGACCTGCAGTACGACGTCCCCGCGATGCTGGCGGCGGTCACCGACAAGACCAAGCTCATCCTCATCATCAACCCGAACAACCCGACGGGCATCTTCATCGAGGACGACGACCTCATCAAGTTCTGCGAGCTCGGCATCCCGCTCTGCATCGACGAGGCCTACCTGGACTATCATCCGCAGGTCGAGGCCAAGATCGACCTCGTCAAGAAGTACCCGCACGTCTTTCTCTCGCACACCTTCTCGAAGGCCTTCGGCTTGGCCGGCGTGCGCTTTGGCTACGTCGTCGCGTCGCCGACCCTGGTCGACGCCTTCAACCTCATGTACCTGCCGTGGAACCTCAGCCTCATGGCCATGGCAGCGGCCGAGGCGATCCTCGACACCGGCGAGGTCAAGGAGAAGGTCAAGTACAACAACGAGTGGATGGCTACCTTTGTAAAGGAGCTCGAGGCAAAGGGCCTCAAGCCGTTCCCGCCCCACGGCAACTACATGCTCATCGACGCCTCGTCGAGCGGCAAGACCAGCGCCGAGATCGTCCAGGCGGGCGCGGACATGCAGAAGCTCTTCATCAAGAGCATCAAGCCGATCAACGGCAAAGAAGGCTACTTCCGCGTCACGCCGGGCACCCCCGAAGAGAGCGAGCGCTTCGTGACCTTCGTGCGCGAGTACTTCTGAGAAGTCTGACGCGCGTATGACGCCCGTCCGCAGCCTCCGCCCTCCCGTCTTCACTGGAGGGCGGAGGCTGACGGGCTTCCGCCCCCGACCGCGGCGGACGAACTAGGACGAAAGGATCCAGGTGAGCCCAGTGGCGAGCGCACAGACCCTCGAAGAGCGCTGCATCGAAACCATCCGCTTTCTCTCCGTCGACGGCGTGCAGAAAGCCAAGTCCGGTCACCCAGGTATGCCCATGGGCGCCGCCGCCGTGGCGCACACACTGTTCACGCGGCACCTGCGCTTCGATCCGGCCGATCCGGCCTGGCCCGATCGCGACCGCTTCGTGCTCTCGGCGGGTCACGCGAGCATGCTGCTCTACTCTCTGCTCCATCTCACCGGCTACGACCTGACCCTCGATGATCTGCGCGCCTTCCGCCAGTGGGGCAGCAAGACGCCCGGCCACCCCGAGTACGGGCACACCGCGGGCGTCGAGACGACCACGGGGCCCCTCGGCCAGGGCTTCGCGAACGCCGTCGGCATGGCCGTGACCGAGCGCTTCCTCGGGGCGACGTTCAACGGCGACGGTCCGGCGGTAATGGACCACTTCACCTACGCGCTCGCCGGCGACGGCGACATGATGGAGGGCATCAGCAGCGAGGCCGCCTCGTTCGCCGGCCATCAGAAGCTGGGCAAGCTCGTCGTCCTTTACGACGACAACCACATCACCATCGACGGCTCGACCGACCTCGCCTTCACCGAAGATGTGTGTGCGCGCTTTGAGGCCTATCACTGGCACGTGCAGAAGGTCGCGGACGGCAACGACGTGGAGGCCATCGATGCGGCAATCGCCGCGGCGAAGGCCGAGACGGGCAAGCCGTCGCTCATCGCCGTGCGCACGCACATCGGCTGCGGCTCGCCCAACAAGCAAGATACGGCGGGCGCCCACGGCGCTCCGCTCGGCGAAGACGAGGTCAAGCTCACGAAGGAAGCCTGCGGCTGGCCGCTCGAGCCGGCGTTCTTTGTGGCGGGCGACGTGAGAGCGTTCTACGAAGAGGCCGGGAAGCGCGGCGCAGCCGCGCACGCGGCTTGGCGCGAGCGCTACGCCGCATGGACCGCGGCGGACCCCGCACGCGCCGCGCAGTGGGAGACCGCCTGGAGCCGCGAACTGCCGGCCGGCTGGGATGTCGACCTGCCGGTGTTCAAGCCTGAGGATGGCGCCGTGGCGACGCGATCCGCCTCTGGCAAGGCCATCAACGCTCTGGCGCCGCACCTGCCGACGCTCATTGGTGGCTCGGCCGATCTGGCGCCCTCCAACAACACCTGGATCAAGGACGCGCCCGACCAGCAGGCGGCCACTCCCGCCGGGCGCAACTTTCACTTCGGCGTGCGCGAGCTGGCCATGGCGGCGATGGGCAACGGAATGGCCGTGCACGGCGGCGTCCGCCCGTACGTGGCCACGTTCTTCGTGTTCGTCGACTACATGCGCCCCGCGATGCGGCTCGCCGCGCTCATGGGGATCCCCGTGACCTACGTGCTGACGCACGACAGCATCGGGGTGGGGGAGGACGGTCCCACTCACCAGCCGGTCGAGCATCTGGCCATGCTGCGGGCCACGCCGAACTTCATCGATCTGCGTCCGGCCGACGCCAACGAGACCATCGAGGCCTGGAAGATCGCCCTTCAGACCGGCGACGGCCCTGTCGGACTCATGCTGACGCGCCAGAACCTGCCGACGATCGACCGCACCAAGTACGCTCCGGCGAGCGGCATCGCCCGCGGCGCCTACGTGGTGGCCGACGCCTCCGAGGGTGGCGCCCCCGACGTGATCCTCATGGCCAGCGGCAGCGAGGTGGCTCTGGTACTCGAGGCGCACGAGCGCCTTGTGGCCGAGGGCGTGCGCTCCCGCGTGGTCAACATGGCGTCGTGGCAGCTGTTCCGCCGGCAGAACGCCGACTATCGCGAGGACGTGCTGCCGCTCTCGTGCAGCCGCCGTCTGGCCGTCGAGGCGGGCGTCTCGATGGGCTGGGAGCGCTGGGTCGGTGACGGCGGCCAGATCATCGCTCTCGACCGTTTCGGCGCCTCGGCTCCCGCCGGCACGCTCTTTAAGGAATTCGGCTTCACCGCCGACAACGTCTACCAGAGCGCCAAGAACCTGCTCGACGGTGCCGCCGAGTAGACACTCGGCGAGATCGTACTTCGCGCCGGGGCGCCGCCAAGCGGCGCCCCGGCGCGTTCTTCTATCCCTTCGTCGAGCGCGCCCTGCTCACCAGACGATCAGCGTGGGGTGGGTGGGTGGACCGGGCTTCTCCGCACGGCGCGCTGCCGCCGCAGAGACGCCCTTGGAGGGCGCGCCGCGCAGCGCACCTGAGAGCCTGACGACACTCGTGGCGCGGCCGACGCCGTTCGCCTCGCAGACCCCCCTTGACAACTGGTCCCGCAATCATATGATGCGATCATCTCTGAACGATTATGCCCGACTCTGATCGATCAGTCATGGTCGCAAGACTGCGAGGAGAGCCCGTTGCCCGTGTCTCACGCTCCAGAGATGATCCCCGCCGAGAGGCGCACGCGCATCGTCGAAGCGCTGGAGGTCCAGCGCGTCGTGAAGGTCGCCACGCTGAGCGAGGCTCTCGGCGTCTCGGAGATCACCATTCGTCGCGACCTGGACATCCTCGAGCGGGAGGGCTTGCTCGCCCGCTCCTACGGCGGCGCCGTGCTGAGGAAGCGCTCGACGGACGATCAAGGCCGCGAAGGCGCCGAGGTGAAGCAGGCGGCAGAGAAGGCGCGGATCGCCAAGGCTGCCGCCGCGATGATCGAGCCGCACGATACCGTGTTCCTCGGCTCGGGCACGACGGTGGCGCATGTTCTGCGCTACGTAGATCCGGAGCTCGAGGCACGCATCGTAACTCCCAGCTTGGGAGCCGCCGCGGAGACCCAGGGCCTTCGCCTCGAGATCGTCTTTCTGGGAGGTCTCTACCGCCCTCAGCTGAACTCCGTCGAAGGCACCTGGCCGCTCGACATGATCGGGCAGTTCCACGCCGACAAGGCGATCCTCGGGGCCGACGGCCTGGACTTGAAGGCGGGCCTCACGACGCCGAGCATCGCCGTGGCCGCGATCGAGCTCGCCATGATCCGCCGCACGCGCGGTGAGGTCGTGGTGGTCGCCGACTTCAACAAGATCGGGCTCGTGTGCGCAGTGGTCATCTGCCCTCTCGATCAGATCGACGTGGTGCTGGTCGACACCGGGGTCGACAAGAAGGTCCGCGACGAGATCCAACGAGCCGGACCGCGTTGTGAGGCGGTCTGAGGATGCCTTGGACTGCCCGCCAGACACCGCCGACGGCGACTGTCACTACTGTGAGCATCGAAAGAGACGACACGGGAGCATCACATGACCGACGAAGAGACGCAGCCCATCGACGAGGAGATCGGCATGGGCACAGTCGACAAGGAGCAGGCCAAGGTCTTCCAGGAGGAGGCCGTGCGAGTCGTCGATGCGGGCAAGCAGAAAGGCGTGACGCTGCGCATCATCGGCGCCCTGGCGTTCCACAACCACTGCCCCGAGTTCGGCTACTTTCAGGAGAAGCTGAACCGTGTCTACACCGACATCGACTTCGCCGGATACGGCAAGCAGTCCAAGCCGATCCGCGACCTCTTCAAGTCGATCGGCTACGACGAGGACGTGGAGATCAACGCCTTTCATGCCGAGGGCGGGCGCCTCATCTTCAACAACCCCAGCATCCCGCTCCACGTCGACGTCTTCATGGACAAGCTCGACTTCTGCCATCCCATCTACTGGAAAGGCCGCCTCGAAGTCGACGATCCCACGATCCCGCTCGCGGAGCTCATGCTCGAGAAGATGCAGATCGTCAAGATCAACGAGAAGGACATCATCGACACCATCATGCTGCTTCGAGAGCATCGCGTCGACGCGAGCGACGAGGAGTGCATCAACTCCGCGCACGTGGCCAAGTTGTGCGCGGCGGAATGGGGCCTTTGGCGCACCACGACGATGAACCTCGACAAGGTGCGCGACTACCTCCCCCACCTCGACCTGACGGAAGAGGACAAGGGCATCGTGGCACGGCGCATCGCCGAGCTTCGCACGGCGATGGACGACTATCCGAAGGGCACGAAGTGGAAGCTCCGCGCCAGGGTCGGTGACAAAGTGAGGTGGTACAAGACCATCGATTAGCCACCGAAGACGCGCTAGCGTGGGGGCGCCGTCGGCGCGCCGCTCCTAGCCACAACGCAGTGCAGCCAAGCCGGGGGCGCTACAGGCCCCCCCACACGGACCTCAGGACAGGTGACCGCACGATGGCATTCTGGAAAAAGAAGGATGACGCCGGATCGAAGCAGACGCGGGTGTTCTACGCGACGGACATCCATGGGTCCGAGCGGACCTTCCGCAAGTTTCTGAACGGCGCCAAGTTCTACAAGGTCGACCACATCATCATGGGCGGCGACATCACCGGCAAGTTCCTCGTGCCGATCGTCCACGAGCACGACGGCCACTACCGAGTCACGCTGCAAGGGACGACCGAGTCCCTCGACGGCGACTCGGCCCTGCAGGCCGTCAAGGAGCGCATCGAGACCCTGGGCTTCTACCACGTGACCCTCGAGGAAGACGAGCTTCACGCTATGCAGGAGAGCCAGGGCGAGATCGACGCCCTGTTCCGCCAGCTCGGCCGCGAGCGCCTGGAGCGCTGGATCGCGCTGGCCGACGAAAGGCTCGCGGGCACGAGCGTCAAATGGTACGTGACGGGGGGGAACGACGACCCCATGGACGTGCTGAGCGTGCTCGAGAACATCGACAGCGAGCACATCGTCAACTGCGAGGGCAAGGTTGTCATGATGGACGACCTGTATCCGATGGCCAACTGCGGATACAGCAACCCAACTCCCTGGGATACCCCGCGGGAGGTCGAGGAGGAGGTGCTGGAGGAACACCTGGAACAAGCAGTGCAGGGCATCGACGACTTCACGAGCGCGATCTTCAACTTCCACGTGCCGCCCTACGATTGCACGCTGGACGACTGCCCCAAGCTGGACTGGTCCACGGACCCCCCCACCCCCGTGGTGGTGGGGGGCGTCGCACAGTCCGCCCCGGCCGGCAGCACCGCAGTGCGCAAGGTCGTAGAGAAGTACCAGCCGATGCTCATGCTCACCGGCCATATCCACGAGTCGCGGGGCCTGGTCAAAGTCGGCAAGACGACGGTGATCAACCCTGGCAGTGAGTACGGCGAGGGCATCCTGAGGGGATGCATCTTGAATCTTCAGCCGGGAAAGGTCGTCGGCTATCAGATGACGTCGGGGTGACGTCGCCGGCGCGCGTCAGTCCAGTCCGCTTCGCTACTTGATACGGGGGGTAGAGATGGCAACAGCAGCAGCAAAGCCTGAGGTCTTCAGCCGCAAAGCCTCGGGGCTCTCCAGGGTGATGTCGCCCTGGTCAGCGTTCATGTACAACTTCCTCACCATGGGCGTCATCTTCCCGTGGACCTTCGTCTGGGCGCCGGCGGCGTTCCCGGGCGTCTCCGTGTGGAAGGCGTGCCTCTTCGCGATCCTTCTGGAGCTTCCGATCGCACTGGCCTACGTGTGGATGGCCACCGCCATGCCGCGCAGCGGCGGCGACTACGTGTTCCAGAGCCGCGTGCTCGGCGGCGCCATCGGGTTCCCGGTGGTGATGAGCGGGTTCGTGATCTGGATCCTGCAGTGGGTCGCGCTCGCCGGCTGGCTTCTCGCCACCCTCGGCGTGGCGCCGCTGTTCATGGGCCTCGGCGTCTACTACGACAGCAAGAGCCTCATCGACGCCGCCGTCTGGGCACAGTCGGCGCAGGGCCACGTCATCATTAGCATCATCGGCGCGGCGGCGATGGCAGCGCTGCTGGTGGCCGGCTTCAAGCACTACGTGCGCCTGCAGTACTTCATGTTCGCCGCGACCGCCATCCTGGTGGTCATCCTGCTGGTGCAGTTCCTGCGCACGTCGCCGGAGCAGTTCGCAACGGCCATGAACCACTTCTCCAATGTCGTCGATGGCCGGACGGACTACTACCACTGGGTCCAGAAGGACGTCGCCGCCGCGGGCGTCAACCTCCTGCCCAAGTTCGCGCTCGGGGCCACGCTGCTGGCCATGCCGATCGTCTGGACGAGCCTGCAGTGGGCGACGTACAGCGTGGAGCAGGGCGGCGAGATCAAGGGCGCCCGCGTCTTCAAGAACCAGATGTTCATCATCGTCGGCTCGATGGTCGCCATGGGCATCAGCCTCGCCGTCCTGGCGTGGGCCGAGGAGCATGCGGTAGGCACAGCGTTCTTCAACGCGGTGTCTCACTCGTACTACTACCTGGTGAGCGCCTCCGGCGACGGGATAGGCAGCGTCCTTCCCTTCCCCGGCATGTTCGCCATCGTGATCTCGCCCAACCCGATCATCACGATCATCGTGGCGCTCTGCTTCATCCTCGCGTCGCTGCAGATCACCTGCAACTGCTACATTGGCATGACGCGCGTCATGGTGGGCATGTCGCTCGACCGCACGCTGCCCGCCTGGCTCTCCAAGGTCAGCCCGCGCTATCGTTCCCCGATGAACGCGCACCTCATCTACTTCCTGCTGGGGTGCGTCGCGATCTACGGCTACAACTACTGGGCAAGCTGGTACAACCTGACCCTGGGCGTGACGTTCGCCTGCGGCTACGTCTTCACGATCAGCTGTCTCGCGGCCGCGCTCATGCCGTATCGCGCCAAGGCGCTGTACGAGGCTTCGCCGGGCGCCAAGTACACGCTCGGCGGCTTCCCGCTGGTCACGATCTTCGGCATCATCGGCTTTGTCTTCGGCCTCGGCGCCCTGATCGCATTCCTCACAGAGGCGGGCTACGGCCTCAAGGGCACGACCCCGTACATCGTCGTCGCCGCCGTCTTCCTGGTCTGCTTCGTCGGCTACTGGATCGGCCGGCAGTACAACAAGGGCAAGGGCATCGACGTGTCCTACGCCTTCCTCGAGGTGCCGCCGGAGTGACGATCTAGCACGCGCAAGACGCAAGCGCCGGAACGCCGGGCCAGTCGGCCCGGCGTTCCGGCGTCTGGCGGCCGCGGCGACGCGCTTCGAGGTCGGCTCTGTGCTCTCCCGCGTGCCTTTGCTTGACAGTCCGCGACCCCAGCCTATGATGTGTGCGACTCTGTTCGGTCTTGACGGACAGCGAGCCGCGACGGCTGGGGGAGGCCGATGCCACCAGAGGGTGCACCCGAAGTCCGTGAGATGATCCCGGCCGAGCGCCGCGCGCGCATCGTCGAGCTCCTCGAAGAGCGGCGCGCCGTCCGTGTGTCGCTGCTCAGCGAGAACCTCAGCGTCTCCGAGATGACCATCCGCCGCGACCTCGAGCGCCTGGAGCAGGAAGGGGTGCTGTCGCGCACGCACGGCGGCGCAATTCTCAAGCGACGCATGATCGAGGAGCCGCTGTACGTCACCAACGTCCGCGCCCACTCGGAGGAGAAACGCCGCATCGCGCAGGCAGCGGCGGCGCTGATAAAGCCGGGCGAGACGGTGTTTCTCAGCTCCGGCACTACCGCCACTCAGGTCCTCAGTCACGTCGACCCGCAGATCAAGGCGCGCATCGTGACTCACAACGTCGGCGCGGTGTCCTCGGCGCAGAGGACCTCTCTCGACGTGATCCTCCTGGGGGGCTCGTATCGGCCGCGCTCCAACACGCTGCAGGGGGCGCTTCCCATCGAGGTCGCCGGCCACTTTCACGCCTCCCGTTTCATCCTGGGAGCCGACGCCCTCAGCCTCGAAGAGGGCGTCACGACGCCGAGCCTCGGCCTGGCCGGCGTTGAGCGCGCCATGATGCGCCAGACCCGCGGCGAGGTGATCGTGCTCGCCGACAGCAGCAAGTTCGGCGTCGTCGGCGACGTCGTGATCTGCACGCTCGACCGGGTCGACGCCGTCATCGTCGATGACGGCGTCGACGGAGACATGCGTGAGGAGATCGGGCGACTCGGGCCGCGCTGCATCGTCGTCTAAGACGCGGCACGCGGCGGCTATGACCCCGCGACAAGACGCACGCAATCGAACATGTGAGGCAGGAGCGACATGGACGCAGACAAGGCGAACGACCAGAGCGCGCCGATCGACGGACCGGCGGCCGACAGCGCCACCGTCGCAGATGAGGCCATGTGGGCGGCGCTGACGCGGCAGATCGAGGAGATCGTGCGCGACGAGTACGACCTCGGCGACGTGATCCGCGCCGAGCCTATCTTCGGAGGCTACTGCAACGCGAGCTTCGCGGTCTGGACACGCCGCGCCGACGGCGAGCACAAGTACTTCGCGCGCAAGTACAACCCTGCGATCACGGAACGCGAAGTGCGTTTCGAGCACGCGCTCCTCACGTACGTCGCCGACCATGGCTTCGAGCTCGCCTCGCAGGTCTTCCCCACGCGCGGCGGGTCCACGTTCGTGACGCGCGACGAGGTCGTCGACGGCGACACTAGGACCCTCTTCTTCGCCGTGTTCACCATGCTCGAGGGCGAGGACAAGTACAGCTGGATCAAGAACCGGCTGACCGACAAGGAGCTCGACAGCGGCGCCCGCGTGCTCGCCGGGTTCCACCACGCAGCCCATGGGTTCCGGCCGGCTGATCTGGCCCGCGAACAGCCGCCCATCATGGAGTTCGCGCGCACGTGGGCCGAGTCGTGGAAGGGGCTGGTGGCCGGCGGCGGCGGCGGCGGCGGCGGCGGCGACACGGCCTGCGACCGGTTTCTCCGCGAGAAGCTCCCGCGCATCCTCGAGGTGGTCGCGAAGGGTGCGGACATGGAATCCCAGCTCGAAGGCCTGCCGGTGAACCCGGTGCACTGCGACTATCACCCCGGCAACCTCAAGTGGGTGGACGAGCAGGGCGTCGGTCTCTTCGACTTCGACTGGGCGAAGCTGGACTACCGCCTGTTCGACGTGGCCCAGGGCATCGCGTATTTCTGCACCTCCTGGGAGGAGCCGCACAGGGGACGGCTCCGCCTCGACAAGGCGGCCGTCTTCGCGCACGGCTACCAGGACGAAGCCGCGCGCTGGGCCGAGCCCGGCCCTCTGAGCGCCCGCGAGCTCGCCGTGCTCCCGCGCATGATCGCCTGCGCCAACCTCTACATCCTCAACTGGGACATCACGTACCTCTACGGGTCCCCTGACTCGGACGTTGACGAGTACCTGTTCTACCTCACCGGGAACGTGAGCTGCATGGAGCACATCGAGGACCACCTCGACGAGCTGGCGCGCATCGCGGAAGGCGGGTAGGCCGCACCCGGCGGACGGGAGCTACAGCTCCCAGTACGCCGCTTGGGTCGCGCGCGCCCGCGCGATGGCGGCGGCGGCACGCTCCGTGCCCTCCGCCGCGATGGCCGGCGCCGCCTCGTCGCTGACGGCGCGCAGGATGGCTTCGACGGAGCGCGCCGTCGCGTCGCGGTCGTAGCCGCCCTCGAGCACAAAGGCGAGGCGGCCCTCGCAGAGCTCGCGGGCGAGGCGCACGCAGCGCAGCGCCATGTCCGCGAAGCCCGCCTCCGTGACCAGCATGCTCCCCAGCGGATCGTCGCGGTGGATGTCCTCCCCGGCCGAGACGAGGATCGCCTGCGGCGCAAACTGCCTGACGATGGGCTCGACGACCGCCTCGAAGGCGTGCGCGTAGTCGGCATCTGTCGACCCGGACGGCAGCGGCAGGTTGACGGTGCGGCCCAGGGCGTCACCCTCGCCGCACTCGTTGAAGAAGCCGCTGCCGGGGTAGTGGGGCCACTGGTGCAGGCTCACGAACAGGACCCTCGGCTCGGCGTAGAACGCGGCCTGGGTGCCGTTGCCGTGGTGCACGTCCCAGTCGATGATGGCGACGCGCACGTAGCCTTCGGCCAGCAGCCGCGCCGCGGCGATGGCGATGTTGTTGAAGAGGCAGAAGCCCATGGCGCGGTCGGGCGTCGCGTGATGGCCGGGCGGGCGGATGAGCGCGAACGGTACGAGGCCGCGGCTCCACAGCCTCGTCGCCGCGATGGCGCCGCCCGCCGAGAGCAACGCGATCTCGTAGCTGCGCGGCGAGACGTGCGTGTCGGGGTCGAGCCAGCTGCTGCCCCCCGCCGCAGCTCGCTTCACCGTGTTCAGGTGCAAGCGCGTGTGCACGAGCAGGACATCGTCCTCGGTGGCCGGCTCGGGCTTCACGACGGCGAGGCGCGGCCACAGATCGGTGGTGCGCAGGTGCTCGACCACCCTGGCGATGCGATCGGCGCCCTCGGGGTGGGCGCCGGTCTCGTGCTCGGCGTAGGCCTCGTCCCAGATGATGGCCGCGTCCATGGCGCCTAGGATACCTGCGAAAGGGCGCCGCAGTCACGCCGCCGGCCCGCGTCAGCCCTGTTCGAGCGACCCGGCCGCGGTGAGATACGGCCGCGCGAGCCGCTCCCAGAGATCCGTCGCGGCGGCCACGTCGGCCCCCTCGGAGTCGAGGCCGTGCTGGATCGCGAGGCCGTCGACGATCGCGATCATGAGCATGGCGAAGGGCCGCAGCCGCTCTGCCGCCGCCGGGTCGGTCGCGCCCAGGCAGCGCAGCACGGTGTCGCGGTAGCCGTCGTAGAGCGCCGCGACGCGCTCGCGCAGGTCCTCGTCGCGAAGCGCATGGGGCAGCACCTCGAAGAACGACTGAAAGGACTCGGCGTCCGCGGCGATGCGCCTCTCGCCGTCGATGAGCGCGTGGATGCGCTCCTCCCCCCTGGGCATCTCACCGGTCTCCTCCATGAGCCCACGGTTGGCGTCGTGCGCGAAGGAGTCGACGAGCGCCGTGACCAGCCCGGCCTTGTTGCCGAAGTGATAGCCGATGCTGGCCTTCGATTCGCCGGCCTCGCGGGCGATCGCCGACAGCTTCAGCGCCTCGAAGCCGCCGCTCGCCAGCAGGCGCTGGGCGGCGGCCAGCAGGCGTCGCGCCGTCGGGGCCAGTGCTTCCATGGGGTCATCCAGGAGGAGTGGCTCGAGGAGCCCTTCGTCGCGCGCCAGGCTCACGCGCTTCTCGTCCATCGCTTCACCTCAGCCCGATCCCGCTCGTCGACCGCAAAGGCTTGCCATCACGTGCCATGGTTGCTAGCATACACTTGTCCGTCCGGACAGACAAACACCGCCGGCAGGAGGCACCACCTTGGACACCACGCTCCCCGCCCTCAGGAAGTTTCGCGGCCGCCACTTCCTGACCGACCTCGACTACACGCGTGAGGAGCTCGAGGACCTGCTCAAGCTCGCCGTGAACCTCAAGGCGCTGTGGAAGAAGCGCCCGCTCACGCCGTTCCTCCCCGGCCAGCACCTGGCAATGATCTTCGAAGCGGCCTCAACGCGCACGCGCGTCAGCTTCGAGAACGGCTTCGCCGAGCTCGGCGGCAACGCCCTCTACCTGCGCCCCGGCGAGATCCACCTGCCAGGCCGCGAAAGCATCGCCGACACGGCACGCACCCTGTCCCAGTACAACTCCGCCATCGAGATTCGCAGCAAGCTCAACGAGACCGTCAACGAGCTCGCCGAGTGGTCGACGGTCCCGGTGATCAACGGCATGGACCACGACCGTCACCCGTGCCAGAGCATGAGCGACGCGTTCACCATCCTCGAGCACGCCGGCACGCTGGCCGGCGTCACGTTCGCCTACGTCGGTGACGCCGCCCACCCCTGCAACTCCCTGTCGACAACGCTCACCAAGCTCGGCCTCAACGTGCGCATCGGCAACGCCGCCGGCTACGAGATGTCCCCCGAGCTGGCCGCGCTGGCCGCCGGGTTCGCCGCGCAGAGCGGCGGCTCGTTCCTGCTCACCAACGACCCGCTCGAGGCCATCGCCGACGCCGACTTCATCTACACCGACTGCTGGTGGTGGACCGGCCAGGAGGAGGAGTACAAGGACCGCATCGCCGCGTTCCAGCCGTTCCAGGTCAACAAGGACTTCTGGAGCCACACGAAAGCCGGCGCGCGGTTCATGCACTGCCTGCCGGCCATGCGCGGCGAGGAGGTCACCGACGACGTCGCCGACAGCGACGCCTCGATCATCTTCCCGCAGGCCCAGAACCGCATGCACTTCCAGAAGGCACTCATGCTCGCGCTCATCGGCATCGACGCGCTTCCGGCCGATCTCGATCTGCAGCCGATCGGCAAGGCCCTGCTCATCTAAGCACCACCCGCTTCAGCGAAAGGAAGCACCGCGATGGCCACTGACCTGCAGTCCGGAGCGATGGACGCAACGCTCGCCGAGAAGCCCAAGGTGTTTGGCCTGTTCAGCATGGTGCTGTTCAGCGTCTCGGCCATCCTCGTCGCCGACACCGTCGCCAGCTCGGCGGCGATGGGTGTCCAGGGGCTTGGCTTCTGGATCATCCTGGGGCTGCTCTTCTTCATCCCCTACGGCTTCGTCACCGCCGAGCTGGGCAGCGCGTGGCCGGACGAGGGCGGCATCTACGTCTGGGTCAAGGAGGCCTTTGGCCCCGGCTTGGGCACCGTGACCTCGTGGATGTACTGGGTCAACGTGGCCCTGTGGGCGCCGTCCGTCTTCGTGCTGTTCGTGGGCGCCATCGAGGTGGCGTTCAACGTCGACGTGCCGCCCTTCTGGGAGGCCGTCATCGTCATCGGCATGGTGTGGGCGATCGTGATCGTCGGCATCCTGCCGCTCGAATGGAGCAAGTTCATCCCCAACCTGAGCGCAGCCCTCAAGGTCATCGTGCTGGTCGGCTTGGGACTCATGGGCGTGGTGTTCGCGATCAAGCACGGTACCGCCAACTCGTTCGCGTTCAGCCAGTGGGTGCCGGCGTGGAACACGGACAGCCTCTCGTTCCTCCCCATCATCATCTACTCGTACATGGGCTTCGAGCTCATGAGCTCGGCCGGCGGCGCGATCAAGAACCCCAAGCGCGACGTGCCCAAGATGATCATCGTCGCCGGCGCGGCGATCCTCGCCGTGTACTGCTTTGCCACCTTCGGGGTCCTGGCGGCGACCAAGACCGCCGACGTCAGCATCGTCACCGGCATCGTCGACGCGCTCAAGCTCATGTTCAACGACGTCTTCGGCGGCGCGACGTGGCTCTTCGACATCGTCGTCGTCGGCCTGCTCTTCACGTTCTTCGGCAACATGGTGACGTGGTCGATCGGCGCCAACCAGACGATCAGCGCCACCGGCCTCGACGATACCGCCCCGGGCGTGTTCGGGCATGTGAACAAGCGCTTCGGCACGCCCGACTACGCGTTCGTCCTGATGGGCCTCATCGCGACCGGCATCACCGTGCTGGCCTACGTCCTCGACCCGAGTCAGGCGAGCGTCTTCTGGACGCTCTTCGCGCTTTCGTCGATCGTGTTCCTCATCCCGTATCTGCTGATGTTCCCCGCGCTCCTCGTGCTGCGCCGCAAGTTCCCCGACCAGCCGCGGCCGTACACGGTGCCGGGTGGCGCGGCGGGCGCGTGGATCGCCACCATCCTGTGCGAAGCGGGCATCGTTCTGACCCTGTTCCTGTTCTTCTACTTCCCGGTGGAGGGCACGTCGAAGGGCGCGTTCTGGGCGATCACCGGCGGGGGCACGATCATCTCGCTGCTCATCGGCTGGTGGCTCTACTGGCAGGCGAGCCGCAAGTCAGATACCAGCAAGCAAGCCTCCGGAGGCAGAGCATGAGCACCACCATCGACAGCACACCCCGCGCCGACGGCTTTCGCATGCCCGGCGAGTTCGAGCCGCACGCGCAGCTCTGGATGCTCTGGCCGCAGCGCCCCGACAACTGGCGCCTGGGCGCCAAGCCGGCGCAGCGCGCCTGGGTCCAGGTGGCGACTGCCGTCTCGCAGTTCGAGCCGGTGACGGTCGGCGTGAACAACGACCAGTACGAAAACGCCCGCAACCTGCTGCCGGCGCACGTGCGCGTCGTCGAGATCTCCAGCAACGACGCCTGGATGCGCGACTGCGGGCCCACGTTCCTTGTCAACGACAAGGGCGACGTGCGCCTGGTCGACTGGGACTTCAACGCCTGGGGCGGCCTCTACGACGGCCTCTACTTTCCCTGGGACAAGGACCAGATGGTCCCGCTCAAGATCTCCGAGCTCGAGCGCGTCGACCGCTACAAGGCGCATCTGGTCATGGAGGGCGGCTCGATCCACGTCGACGGAGAAGGCACCGTGATCACCACGGAGGAGTGCCTCCTCTCCCCCGGTCGCAACCCGCAGCTCAGCCGCGAAGAGATCGAACAGCACCTGCGTGACTACCTGAACGTGGACACGGTCATCTGGCTGGCCAAGGGTATCGACCCCGAAGAGACCAACGGCCACGTGGACGATGTCGCCTGCTTCGTGAAGCCCGGCGTCGTGCTGGCCGCGATCACCGAAGACAAGGCCGACTGGCGCTACGAGCTCCTGCAGGACAACCTGCGGCGCCTGCAGGCGGCCACCGACGCCAAGGGGCGCAAGCTCGAGGTGCACACCATGCCCATGCCGGCGATCATGGTGATCACCGAGGACGAGGCTTGGGGCGTGGACGCCGCCGAGGGCACCATCCCGCGAGTGCCCGGCGACAAGACGGCCGCCTCGTACCTCAACTTCCTCATCGTCAACGGCGGCGTGATCATGCCCGCCTTCGACGGCCCCAATGACGCCGTCGCGCTGAGCACGCTGCAACGCCTGTTTGCCGACCGCAAGGTGGTCACCGTGCCCGGCCGCGAGATCGTGCTCGGCGGCGGCAACGTGCACTGCATCACGCAGCAGCAGCCGAAGGGCTGAGGCACCTCAGGGAACGCCGGCCGGCCATCTCGGCCGGCGTTCCCTGAGGCTCAGCGCACGAAGTAGACGGTCGCCACCGCCAGCCCCAGGGCGACGATGACCGCCCTCAGGACGGTCGCCGGCACCCTGTCGGCGAACCGGCCACCCAGGGCTCCGCCGAGCAATGCCCCCACGGCCATCACCGCAGCCGCCGCCCACACCACGTTGCCCGTGGCGGCAAACAGCACCGCGGCCGCCCCGTTGGCGAGCAACGACACGGTCTGCTTGAGCGCGTTGACACGCGTGAGCGAGTCGGGTAGCACGAGTGAGAACAGCGCCAGCAGGATGATGCCGAGCCCGGCGCCGAAGTAGCCGCCGTACACCGAGCCGGCGAAGGCGGCGGCGGCCACGCCTAAGAGATGCGGCCGCGCGCCCGCTGACGGCGACTCCAGGCGCCGCACGACGGACTTCTTCAGCCAGGGCTCGGCGGCGAGGAGCGCCGTGGCGCTGAGAATCAGCCACGGCACGAGCGCCTCGAACAGCCTTCCGCCGGTCCACAGCAGCAGGCCGCCGCCGAGAAGGCCGCCGGCGGCGGCCGGCACGGCCGCCGCCGTAACGCGGCTTCGCTGCCCGCTCAGGTCGTCGCGCTGCGCTACCGCGCCGCCGAGATAGCCGGGCACCAGCGCCACCGTGTTGGTCACGTTGGCGCTCAGTGCAGGCACGCCCGCCGCGATCAGAGCGGGGAACGTGATCAGCGTGCCCCCGCCGGCGAGCGCGTTCACGGCCCCGCCGGCGACGGCGGCCAGGCCGAGCAGCGCGAGCTCGAGGGCCGGCGGGTTCACCTCGCGCCCCCCACGGAGGCGCCGGAGCTCATCACCGGCAAGGCGGCGCCCCGCCCTCCACGAGCTCCTTGCCCCACGGCTCGCAGTCGTCCTCGCGCAGATAGCCGCGGCGGGTGAAGAAGGCGCGCGAGGCCACGTTGTCGACGAGGATCTGCGTCTTTGCCTTGAGCGCGCCCAGCCGGCGAAAGCGTTCCTCGAGCTCGTCCATGAGGGCGTCGGCAATGCCCTGTCGCCGCTTCTCGGGAAGCACCGCGAGGTGGTACACGTAGGCGCGGCGACCGTCCCAGCCGCCCATCACGGTGCCGACCAGGCGCCCGCGCACGTCGCGCGCGCCGAGAAACAGCCCGGGGTCGCGCTTGAGCTTCAGCAGCGTCGCCTGCGGCCCGTCCGAGGGCCGCATCCACAGGTCGCCGCGCTGCCAGAGGACGTGGACCACTGGGTAGTCGTCCATGGTGACCTCGGTGATGGTGACTCGGTCGTGCGCAGTGGGCATCGGGCTCCTCTCGGCTGCGCCGATTCTATCGGCCAGACACCCGAGATTGGACCGGCGATCCCGGCGGTACAATCGGCACAGCCCCACCCACAGCAAGGAAAGGCCGACTGCATGGAAGCGGGCACGACGCGCGAGGAACGCATCCAGGCTACGGCCCGGCAGATCTTCGCTGCCACCCGCGAGGACAAGCCCTCGCTGCTCTCGCCCGAGCGCTGGCAGGGCGAGATGATGGAGTGGGCCATGGCGGACGAGCGTCTCAAGGTCGAGATGCTGCGTTTCGTCGACGTCTTCCCCACGCTGCGCAGCCGCCGCGAGATGAGCCGCCACCTGCACGAGTACTTCGCGCGGCAGGGCGTCGCTGCACCCAAGGTTCTGCGCTGGGGCATCAGCCTCGCGGGAGACCACTCGCCGGTGGCTCCGCTGGCGAGCGGCGTGATCAAGCGGCAGATGAAGGGCTTCGCGCAGCGCTTCATCGTGGGCCGGGACGCGCGCGGCGCCATCCCGGCCCTCAAGGCGCTGCGCGACCACGGCACCGGCTTCACCCTCGATGTGCTCGGCGAGGCCTCGCTCAGCGAGACCGAGGCTCACGCCTATCAGCAGACGTACCTGGCGCTCCTCGACGGTCTCTCCGCCGCGGCGACAGGATGGACGCCGCAACCCGTGGTCGACGACAGCGCCTGGGGATCCCTGCCGCGCGTCAACCTCAGTCTCAAGATCACCTCGCTGTACTCGCAGATCGACGCGCTGGACTTCGCGGGCAGCGTGACCGCGGTGAAGGACCGGCTGCGGCCGATCTTCCGCAGGGCCGTCGACACGGGCGCCGCCCTTACCCTCGACCTCGAGCAGTTCCGCTATCGCGACCTCACATTCGGCGTGTTCACGTCGCTGCTCGACGAAGCGGAGCTGCGCGGCTACAACGATGCCGGCGTCGTGCTTCAAGCCTATCTTCGCGACGCCGCCCGCGACCTTGACGAGCTCCTTTCTTGGGCCAGGGAGCGCGACCGCGTGTTCAACCTGCGGCTCGTGAAGGGCGCCTACTGGGACTACGAGACGGTGCTCGCCGCACAGGAAGGCTGGCCGGTGCCGGTCTTCACGCACAAGCCCGACACCGACGCTATGTTCGAGAAGCTGGCGCGGACCATGCTGCAGGAACCCGCGCACGTACGGCCGGCCTTCGCCAGCCACAATGTGCGCTCGCTGGCCGCGGTCATCGAGACGGCGCGCGAGCTCGGGCTCGCCGACAACGCCTTCGAGATCCAGATGCTGCACGGCATGGGCGAGCCCGTCAAGCAGGCCATTCGGAGCATGGGCCTGCGTCTGCGCGAGTACGCGCCGGTCGGCGAGCTCATTCCCGGCATGGCCTACCTGGTGCGGCGGCTGCTCGAGAACACGGCCAACGACTCCTTCCTGCGGCAGACGTTTGTCGAAGGCGCCGCCGTGGAGGAGCTCATCCAGCCCCCGCAGCCGTCGGCGGACTTCGGTGCCGCTGCCGCCAGGCTTCCCGTGGTCGACGCCACCGATCCCGACGATCCGGCGCCGTTCGTCAACCAGCCGCACGCCGACTTCTCGCGCCGCGAGAACCGCGACGCCTACGACGCGGCGCTCGAAAAGGTGCGCGGCGGCTGCGGAGCGCACCACCCGCTGCGCATCGGCGGCCGCGACATCGAGACTGCGAGGACTCTGACGTCGGTGAACCCGGCGGCCCCGGACGAGGTGGTCGGCACGGTCGCCTACGGCGGCCGTGCCGAGGCCGAAGCCGCCGTGGCGGCTGCCCGGGCAGCGCTCCCGGCGTGGCGCGACGCCGCGCCCAAAGAGCGCGCCGCCGTGCTCTTCAAGGCCGCCGAGCTCATGCGCGCCGAGTCGTTCGTGCTCGCCGCGCTGATGACACTCGAGGCCGGCAAGACGCGCCGCGAGGCCAACGGCGACGTGGACGAGGCCGTCGACTTCCTCGAGTACTACGGCCGCGAGATGCTGCGCCTCGGCAGACCGCGGCGCATGGGTCGCGTTCCCGGCGAGCACAACGTCTACTTCTACGAGCCGCGCGGCGTGGCGCTCGTGATCGCCCCGTGGAACTTCCCCCTCGCGATCCTCACCGGCATGACGAGCGCAGCGCTTGTGGCCGGCAACCCGGTCATCGTCAAGCCGGCCGGCCCCACTCCCGTGATCGCCGCGCAGATGGCGCGCCTCCTCGAGGCGGCCGGCGCGCCGCCGGGCACGGTCAACTTTCTGCCCTGCCCCGGCGGCGAGGTCGGCGACTTTCTCGTGCGCCACCCGGGCGTCGACCTCATCGCCTTCACCGGCTCCATGGAGGTCGGGCTGCGCATCATCAGCCAAGCCGCCCAGAACCCCGCCGCCGACGGCGTCAAGAAGGTCATCGCCGAGATGGGCGGCAAGAACGCGATCATCGTCGACGCCGACGCTGACCTCGACGTGGCCGTCGGCGAGACCGTCGTCTCGGCCTTCCACTATTCCGGGCAGAAGTGCTCGGCCGCCTCGCGGGTGATCGTGCTCGAGGCGGCCTACGATGACTTCGTGGCCCGCCTCGTGGAGGCCACCCGCAGCCTCGCGCTCGGGCCGCCCGAGGACGTTCGCGTCCGCGTCGGCCCGGTCATCAGCGCCGACGCGATGGCGAAGATCGAGGGCTACATCGAGCAGGGCAAGCGCGAGGCGACGCTGGCCGCCACCACCGAGCCGCCTGAGGGCGGCTGGCCCGGCGGCGGCTATTTCGTCGCCCCCCACGTCTTCGTCGACGTGCGCCCGGACGCGGTCATCGCGCAAGAGGAGATCTTCGGCCCCGTGGTCGCCGTCCTGAAGGCCGCGGACATGGACGAGGCGCTGGCCATCGCCAACGGCGTCAGGTACGCCCTCACCGGCGGCCTCATCAGCCGCAGCCCGGCTACGATCGCGCGGGTCCGCCGCGAGCTTCGCGTCGGCAACCTCTATATCAACCGCGGCATCACCGGGGCGCTCGTCGAGCGCCAGCCGTTCGGCGGCTTCAAGATGAGCGGCGTCGGTTCAAAGGCGGGCGGCCCCGACTACCTGCTGCAATTCCTCGAGCCGCGCGTGACGACAGAGAACACGATGCGCCGCGGTTTTGCGCCGCCCGACGAGCTCCTCGACGACCTCTAGCAGGCCGCGCGACAGCACCGGCCCCGTCTGCCGGCGCGCACGACCTGTCTGAGGAACAGCCCGGTTTCGGCGCCGGGGACGACTGCCGCGTCGCCGGCGACCGTCCGGCCGAGCCGCAGGTCGGCGCGCAGCTCCCCGGTGACGTGCACCTTGTCTTCCCAGGGACGGTCCTGCACGTACCCTGGCGGCGCGGCCGCATGGGCCGCGCCGGCGAACCCCGGCGGGAACGGCCGCGTCTCACCGCATGGTACACCGGCCGCGGCCAGCGCGGCCCGAGGAGGAGGAAGACCATGGGGCGCAGACCGAGACTCAGGATCCTTATCCCCGCCGTCGCCGTGGCGCTACTAGTTGTGTTCGCCGTCGTCGGCGTGCTCAGCCGGGGCGGCTTGGCGGGCACCGCCAGCGAGCCGGCGGCGAACCGCGCTTCTGCCGCCCTCGACGCTGCCGGCAGCGCCGGCGCCGGCGAGGCGGTGCAGGGCGTCGGGGCGGACACCGCCTCGAAGAGCACCGGTGGCGACATCGCCGCAGCCGTGCCGCCGGCCTCCGCCTTCTCCACCCACCACCTCGTGCGGACCGGCGATCTCTCGCTGCTGGTCGCCCGCGGCACGCTCCTGTCCAGCGTCGACCGCATCAACGCGATGACCCTGGGCATGGGCGGCTACGTGATGTCCAGCGCCCTCGGCAGCGAGTCGCCTGGTTTGCCGGGCCTCGCCCAGCCCCTCGCGCTCGACTCCGGGGCTGCCTCCTCCACGAGCGCCGAGCCCGCCAGTACCATCGCGACGCACCCGTACGCCACGCTCAGCGTGCGCGTGCCCGAGCGCAGCTTCGACGTCGCCGTGAAGCGGTTCGCCGCTCTCGGCGACGTGCAGAGCGTGTCAACGTCGAGCGAAGACGTCACGTCGCAGTACGTCGACCTCCAGGCGCGCCTGCGCCACTACCACGCCGTGGAGCAGCGTCTGGTCCGTTTCCTGGCCGCCACCGACAACGTCAACCAGATGCTCGCCGTCCAGGATCGCATCGACAACGTGCAGCTCACCATCGAGCAGCTGAGCGCCCAGCTCAAGTCGCTGCGTGAGACCACGACCTACGGCACCCTCTCGATCTTCCTGCGCGAGAAGGGCGTGCCGCAGGCCGCAGCCACAGACCCGACCGACACGTTTTCGGGCACCTTGCTGCACTCCATCAAGGTGCTCGGTCACGGCGCCCGCGTCACCGGCCTGGTGCTCACCGCCCTGCTGCCTTTCGTGGTCGTGTTCGGTGGCATAGGCCTCGTCGCGTGGTTCGTCGCGCGCCGGGTGCGGCGCGGCCGCCGGCAGCCGGCGCAGCCGTCGCTGCCGGCCTGAGCGCCCTGCTTCGATAGACGTTGCCGCCTCGCGGGTAGAGTCTGGACGCGAGGCGGCAACACGGCGGCGCGAGGAGGCGACGATGAAAGCGGTGCGGATCCACGAGTACGGCGGTCCCGAGGTCCTGGTGTACGAAGAGGTCCAGAAGCCCACGCCGCAGGCGAACCAGATCCTCGTCCGCGTCGCGGCCGCGACGGTGAATCCCATCGACGTCTCGGTCCGCGAAAACCGCTTCCCCACGCCGAAGCAGCCGCCGAAGATCCTCGGCTCCGACGGGGCGGGCGTCGTCGAGACGGTCGGCGCCGAGATCACCGCCGTCAAGCCGGGTGACCAGGTCTTCTTCAGCGGCCTCGGCGTCGGCAGTGAGGGCAGCTACGCCGAGTACGTCGTGCTCGCCGAGGCCCAGGCCGTCCCCGTGCCTGCCGGCCTGTCGTTCGCCGAGGCGGCGGCGCTGGGCATGGTCTTCCCCGCCGCCTACTACGGCCTCGTGCGGCGTGGAGCCCTGCAGCCCGGCGAGACCGTGCTCGTGCAGGGCGCGGCCGGCGGCGTCGGCTCCGCCTCAGTGCAGCTCGCCAAGGCCCTGGGGGCGCGGGTGCTCGCCACCGTGGCCGGCGCCGCAGAGGCGGACCTCGCGCGCAGCCTCGGCGCCGACGAGGTCATCGACTACAAGACTGAGGACGTCGTCGCCCGCACTCTGGAGCTGACTGGCGGCAAGGGCGTCGACCTGGTGCACGAGCTCGTCGTCAGCGTGAACCTTCCCGCCGATATCGGCCTCGTTGCCACGGGCGGGCGCATCGTGTGCACCGGGCAGGGTCCGTCGCCGGAGGCCGCGGTGCCCATCGGCGAGGCGCTCGCCAAAGACGCCACGCTGCTGTTCATGAACCTGAGCAACGCGAAGCGCGCCGGCGTGGCCGCCATCGCCGCCGAGATCGGGCGGATGGCGGCGGAGGGCAAGGTCAGGCCGGTGATCGGAGAGTCGCTGCCCCTGGCCGACGCGCGCCGCGCCCACGAGCTGCTTGCCGGCCCGCACCTCGGCAAGATCGTGCTGCTGCCGTAGTCGCGGCTTCTAATACCCCTTGCCGTTGCCGCGGATAGCTTGTTCGCGGTCCTTGCGCAGCTTGAGCTGAGGCAGCAGCGCCTCCATGACGCGGAGAAGGGTCTCGAGGCGCTGCGCCTCGCTGAGAGATTCGAGCAGCTCCTGTTTGAGCGGCGCGCCGAAGTCGAAGGCGGCCGCCACGCGAAAGGAAAGCGCGCCTGCGCCGACCGGCTC
This sequence comes from uncultured Thermoleophilia bacterium, assembly GCA_903862845.1. GTDB lineage: Bacteria > Actinomycetota > Thermoleophilia > UBA2241 > UBA2241 > CAIXSE01. The sequence continues at coordinate 12,770 of CAIOZS010000216.1, read as the reverse complement.
TTTCGGCGACTCCACGTCCATCAGAAGGAGCATCTTGCGAAAGACCTCAAGCACGCCGGCACGCAGCGCCGCCGGCGCCTCGGGCTCCTCATCCTCGTAGTAGTCGATCAGGCCGCTGAGGTACTGAGCCTCCGGGTCGGCCGGCGAGCGCAGCTCCAGAAGGCGAAAACGCCGCCCGCCCTCGACGAGGATGTTCATGCGCCCGTCGTCGAGCTCTTCGAGAAGCTCAGCCACGCGCGCGGTGCACCCGCACTCGTGCAGCTCGCCGTTCTCCGTGAGGACGATGCCGAGCTCGCCGCCGTCGAGCCGTTCGTGCACGAGCAGCTTGTAGCGCTCCTCGAAGATGTGCAGCGGCACCACCTCGCCGGGCAGCAGCACGAGGCCCAGCGGGAAGAGCCCGAGGGTGGCCTCCTCAGCGCTGCTCATGCCAAGCCACCACGACGGCCTCGAGCCTGGTCTCGCTGGCCTCGTCGGGATCGTCGCCGAAGTCGGGAAGCGCCACGATCATGCGCTGCAAATCCACGAAGTTGAGATCGAGAGGGTCTGCGTCCGGGTGCGCGTCGATCAACGCCCAAGCTATCTCGCCCGGCTCCGTCCATGTGAGCCCCATGCGGCCTCCTTCAGCCTCTGCACCTATCCTATCCTCGCGACGGGCGTCGTCCCGCAGACCCACGTACATGGTGTACTCGTGACGGCGGCCCTGCACGACATCGAAGGCAGAGACGCGCTCGACACGAGCGAAGACCCCGGCCAGCGACCGCTCGAACCCGGTGTAGCGTTCGGGTGACCAGAAGACGACGGCTCCGCCCGGCCGCAGGGCGCGGCACGCGAGCTGCACGCCGGCCTCGGAGTAGAGGCCGGCGTTGGCCTCGCGCACCAGCCAGTCCGGGCCGTTGTCGGTGTCGAGCGCAACCAGATCGAAGCCCTCCGGGCGTGCCTTCAGCACGTCGACCACGTCCGCGACCGCAATGGTGGCTTGCCCGGCGCGCTCGCCGGCGGCGGCGCGCTCCGCGCGCCCCTCCCCGTAGGCGCGAAACCAGCGCACGATCGCCGGCTCGTACTCCGCCACGGTCACGCCCGAGACGCGCCCGCCGGCGAGCGCTTCGTCGAGAGCGTAGCCGAGGCCGAGGCCGCCGATGAGCACCTCGAGAGCGTCGCCGGCGAGGTGCGGCAGGGCGGCCGTCACCATGGCGCGGCTGGAGACCTCGTTGGCGGTAGAGATGAGGAAGGCGCCGTTCAGGATCACCTCGAGAGCGGCGCCGCTGCGGCGCAGCACCAGCTCGCCGCTGCGCCCCGCTTCGCGCTCGAGCACCTCGACCACCGCGCTCACGCCGGCCGGCCACACGCGCACGGGCGCCGTGCGCGTCGCGCGGGCGCCCCCCGGCTTCATTGCTCGCGGCTGCGCAGGTAGTCGGCGATGAGCGTGCTCACGTGCCGCTGAACGTCTTCGGGCAGCGGCGGCACGTCGTTGTTCTCGATCAGCTCGTGGGCGCGTTCCCAGGCGTCCTTCACAAGTGGAGTGTCGACGTAGTGCTCGAACGACTCCCGGTGCCAGAGCCGCGGTTGCCAGAGCTCACCGGCGCGATAGAACTGCCGCGTGCTCTTGCGCGTCAAGTAGTGCCCGCCGATGCCAACCGCGACGATGTCGTCGACCAGCGCACGCGCCTCGTCAATCGGATCGTCGCGCAGAAAGCGCTCAATGGCGTTAACCGTGTCGGCGTCGAGCACCGTCTTCGCCAGGCTCGCCGTCTGGGCGCTGTCCATGAGGCCGAAGGCGAGCATGACGTCGGCCCCGGCGAGAGCCGTCGCCAGTCCCGTGAGCATACCCTCGGCGCCGGCCTGCAGGTCGCAGGCCTTGGCGTCGCAGCTCACGGCGCTGCCCTGGCTGCGCAGCCCGTAGAACTTGCTCATCTCGATGCAGGTGAGGTTGATGAGCCCGTCTTCGGGCGTCCCCGACAGGTAAAGACCGCTGCGCATCTCCGCGACGGCCGAGCCGACGGCGGAGACCATCGCGCACCCGGGGGCCGCGAGCTGGAACAGCACGACCGCGCTCAGCAGCTCGGCCATGTTGACGACGCTGGTACCAAGCACGCTCATTGGCCCGGTCGTACCCATCTGGGGCATCGGCAGCACGAAGATGGGGCAGCCGGCTCGCGCCATGAGGATGTGCGCCTCGGTCATCTCGGCGTCGTGCTGCAGCGGAGCGATCGTGCAGTTGGTCGCCGACCAGATCGGGCGCTCGCGGAGCGGCGCTCCGGCGATCGCCTGGAGCATGTCGATGAACACCGGCACCTGGTCTGGATGCCGGACCTCGTCCTGCAGATGCTTGCGCGAGCTCTCGTACGTGATGCGCGCCATCTCGAGGTTGCCGACTCGCGCGTCAACGTCGCCGGGGGTGATGGTGGCCCAGGTGAAGTCGATCTCGGGCATCGCGTCGTAGAGGCACATCATCGTGGCCAGATCGGCGGCGGTGCCTTCGTGCCGCTCACCGGTCAGGTCGTCGAGCATGTAGGTGGCGGCGCCGTCGCTCGTGTATAGCATCCCCTGGTCGTTGATCCAGCAGTCGTAGGCCGGATCGCGCCCCGCCAGATGAACGTCTCGCGGGACCATCTTCAGGCAGCGCTGGATGAGCTCCCACGGCAGCTTCGCAGTGAGCGCCTCGGCGTCCACGGTCGCGCCTGCGTCGGCGAGCAGCGCGGTCAGTGTCGGCGTGCCGTAGCCGACGCCGACCTCGGCGAGCACGCGCAGCGTCTGCTCGTGGACGAGCTCCTTGTCACTGTCGGTCAGATAGCTCAGTCGCGGTCGTGCCACGCCTCCCCCTTGCTTCGCGGCCCATCCGGCGGGCCGGTGTCGTCGATCCGTTTCGTCAGCGCCCGCGGTTCGCAGCCGCGGCCGAACTGCTCGCGGCGCGGGCGTTCACCCATGAGGATATCGCGCTCGTGGCCGAACGCCACCGCGGCGCAGCCGTACGTGCGGAAGAACGGACACGTACGTGACGCCGAGGAGCACGTGCTCGTCGCTCACGCAGGCTCGCGCCAGCGGATGCGCGACTCGGGGGCGCCCACACTCCGCGCGTAGCTCTCGAGGACGCGCTCGATCTCAGCGGCGACATCGTCGGCGAGAGGCGGCACTGCGTGAGCGGCCAGCAGCTCGCGGGCCTGTTCGGCCGCGTCGTCGATCAGGCTCCCGCCGGCGTAGGTCTCGAACGGGTCTCGCTGGAACACGCGCGGCTGCCAGAGCTCGCCCGCGCGGTAGAACTGCCGCGTGCTCCTCGCGCCCAAGAAGTGCCCGCCTACCCCCACGGCGGCGATGTCGCCGGTGAGCGCCGTCATGGCGTCAATGGGGTCCTCCCGGGCGAAGCGCTTGATCGCGCCCACGACGTCGCAGTCCAGGATGATCTTGGCCAGGCTCACCGTCTCGGCGCCGTCCATCAGGCCGAAGGCCAGCATGCTGTCGGCCCCCGCGAGGGCGCAGGCGAGACCGGTGAGCATGCCCTCGGAGCCGGCCTGCAGGTTGCTCGCTTTGGCGTCGCTGGTCACGGCGCTGCCGGTCACCGGCAGTCCGTAGAAACGGCTCATCTCGATGCAGATCACGTTGATGAGCCCGACCTCGGGCGCTCCGCAGAGGTAGGCGCCGGTGCGCATATTGGCGACCGCCGCACCCACTCCGGAGATCAGCCCGCAGCCGGGCTGCGCGAGCTGGAAGAGCACGACGGCGCTGAGCAGCTCGGCCATGTTGACGATGGTCGTGCCGAGGACGGTCATCGGCGAGGTCGTGCCGCTGAGGGGCATCGGCAGGATCAACACCGGCACGCCGGCCTTGACGAGCTCCATCGTCGCCGCAGTCATCTCGCGCTCGTGCTGCAGAGGGGCGATGGTGCAGTTGATCGTGCTGAAGACGGGCCGGTCCCAAAGAGAGCCACCGGCCACCGCCTCAAGGATCTCCAGCAGCGGCTTCACGTGCGCCGCCTCGCGGACCTCGTCCTGAATATGCCTGCTGAAGCAGTCCAGCGATATCGCTTCGATCTCCAGACCGGCCGTCAGCGGGTCGAGGTCGCGGGCCGAGATGGAAGGCCACGCATAGTCCACCTCGGGAAGCGCGTCGAACAGGCGCATCACCTGCCGCAGCGCCTGCGCCGTGCCTTCGCTGCGGATCCCGGTGACGTCGTCGTACATGTACGTGCCCGTGCCGTCCGTGCAGAAGGTGAGCGAGCCGTCCCCGAGCACGACGTCTGTGCCCGGCGCGCGTCCCGCCAGGCGTACCCGGCGCGGACAGGTCCTGAGGCAGCGCTCGACGAGCTCCCACGGGAGCCGCGCGCGCAGGCGCGCCCGATCGACCTCGGCGCCGGCCTCCTCGAGCAGGTCGATCGCGGCCGCCGAGTTGTAGCCGACGCCGACCTCCGCGAGGACGCGCATCGTCTGCTCGTGGACGAACTGCCTCTCCACCTCGGAGAGGTACGTCATGCGGGCTCTCGCCAGCGTGCCCTCCTCGTTCTTCCCGCAGCTGCTTCAGCAGACGCCATCTGCAGAGGAGCGGCGTCCGCCTTCACTCTATCGCGAGAGCGACGCCCGCGGCGCGCCGGCCACAGCGCATGGGGCGCCGGCGCGACGCCGATGTCAGGGCCGCGCCGCCTCGTGACGCGCCACGATCGCGGCGATCTCGCGAGCGGCGTCCTCGGCGAGCGGCGCGACCTCGTGGCCGGCGAGCAGGTCGTGGGCGCGCTGGACGGCCACTTCGATCAGCGCGCGCCCGGGCGCCTGGTGCTCTTCGAACGAGCCGCGCTGAAACACCTGCGGCCGCCAGATCTCGCTGCGCGAAAAGGCGCGCGTGCTCTTGCGCGCCAGGAAATGCCCGCCGATGCCGACCTCGAGGATGTCGTCCATCAGGGCGGTGCTCTCGTCGATAGGACTCTCTCGGACATACCGGCGCAGCGCCCCGAGCTGGTCGTTGTCGAGCACGGCCTTGGCCAGGCTCTCGGTCTGCACGCCATCGAAGGCCCCCGTGGCGATCAGAGAGTCGGCGCCGGCGAGCGCCGCGCACAGGCCGGTCATGCCGCCTTCGGAGCCGGCCTGGAAATTCGGCGCCTTGGCATCCGCGGAAATGCCGGTCGCCTGCGTCAGCAGGCCGTAGTACTTGCTCATCTCAATGCACGTCAGGTTGATGAGGCCGATCTCGGGCGCGGCCGCGATGTACCCGCCGGTGCGCATCTCCGCGACCGCCGAGCCGACCCCGGAGATGAGCGCGCAGCCGGGCGCGGCGAGCTGAAAGAGGACCACGGCAGAGAGCAGCTCGGCCATGTTGACGATGCACGTGCTCGCCAGGGTCATCGGCCCTGTGGTGCCCGCCTGCGGCATCGGCAGGATGAAGATCGGCACGCCGCGCGTGATCATCTTGAGCGCCGCTTCGGTCATGTCGCGGTCGTGCTGCAGCGGCGCGATAGTACAGTTGGTCACCGAGAAACAGGGCCGCTCGGTCAGCGGCGCGCCGGCCGCTGCCTCGTACATGGCGAGAATGGGCTCAACGAGGTCCGGCTCGCGGACCTCGTCCTGAACGTGCTTGCTCGTGTTGCGGATCGTGAGCTCGGCGAACTTGACGGGAAGCATGTACGGGTCGATGTCGCTGGCCTGTGGGGACGGCCAGATGGCGTCGACCTCCGAAAGAGCATCGCCAAGCTTGACGAAGGTCTCCAGATCGGCAGCCGTGCCTTCGCGCCGCCGGCCGCTGAGATCGTCGTACACGTAGGTCTGGATGCCGTCGGTGGTCGCGTGCAGGGGCCATTCGCCCAGCACACGATCGTTCTCCGGCCGCCGGCCGGCCAGGAGCACCGTCTTCGGCACGCTCCTCAGGCACGGCTCGATGATCTCCCAGGTGAGCTTCGCCGTGAGCGCGTCCCGGTCCACCTCGGCCCCCGCGGCCGCGAGCAGGTCGATCGCCTTGGGCGTGTTGTACGCCACGCCGACCTTCTCGAGGACCTCGAGAGTCTTCTCGTGGAGGAAGTCCTTCTCGCGCTCAGACAGATACGTCGCTCTCGCCCTGGCCACAAGGCCTCCTTCTTCGCCCGGCGACAGGGTACCATAGGGCTCGCCCGGCAGACCTGGTTCGCAGCCGGCGCGCGAGGTTTGCCGCACGATTCGTCGCACGGATCGCGAGGAATGCGAACTTCGCCGCCTACGAGAGCGCGAGCGATCGACGGGCCGCGGCCGCGGCGCCGAGAGACGTCGGCGCGGCCGGGAGCCCGGACGAAACTCGCGCCCGAAATAGCATATGCTCTGCGCGGTGACCGAGGAGGTACTCGAACCCCATGCCGCGCCAGGACAAGAACACCCTCTTCCGGCGCGAGGCGCTGGCGCGCCTCAACGATATCGACGAGCTCGACCGCCTCGTCACGGTCACGCATCCGCGCGCGTGGCTCACGCTCGGCGCGGTCGCCGCGCTCATCATCACCGCCGCGGTGTGGGCCTCCGTCGGCAAGCTGGCCACCACGGTCAGCGGCGAGGGCATGCTGCTGCGAGGTGGCCATACGCAGCGCGTCGTCACGCTGTACGGTGGCGAGCTGGCGACGCTCAAGGTCCACCTCGGCGACCGCGTCAGCACCGGACAGGCGATCGCCACCGTGGCCGTCGCCGACCTTCCGGCCGCGACGCAGACCATGGCAGCAGACGTCATCTCGCCGTATTCGGGCGTCGTGGACTCACTCCAGGCCTATGAGGGACAGTACGTTGCGCCGGGGGGGCCCATCGTCACCATCGAGGCCACCGACGAGCCCCTCATGGCGACGCTCTATCTGCCCGACGAGATCGGCAAGAAGGTCAAGCTCGGTCAGCAGGTCCAGATCATCCCTGCCACCGTGAACGTCGAGCAGTATGGTTATCTGCGCGGCGTCGTCGTTTTCGTGGCCATTCTGCCGTCCACTCCCGAGAGCATGTCCGCTGTCCTTCAGAACGACTACCTGGTGCAGCAGTTCTCCGCCGCCGGGCCGACGCTGCGCATCCAGGCGAGACTGATCGAGGCGCCCGGCAACCCCAGCGGCTACGCGTGGTCGTCATCCAACGGCCCCGACACGAAGATCTCCTCCGGTACCGCCTTCAGCGCCCGCATCGTTCTGTCGGAGGACCCGCCGATCACCTACGCCTTCCCTTCGCTTAAACGCTTCTTTGGTGGCACGGACTGATGGAGCAGCCCCACCGCCGGGTGCGGACCCCGACGGTCCTTCAGATGGAAGCGGTAGAGTGCGGCGCCGCCGCGCTCGGCATCATCCTCGCGTACTATGGCCGCTACGTGCCGCTCGAGGAGCTGCGCGTCCGCTGCGGCGTCTCGCGCGACGGCAGCAAGGCCACGAGCATCCTCAAGGCGGCGCGCGCCCTGGGCCTCGAGGCGGGTGGCTGGCGGCTCGAGGTCGCCGAGCTGCGGCGCCGCACGCCGCCGCTCATCGTGTTTTGGAAGTTCAGCCACTTCGTGGTCGTCGAAGGTTTTGGCAGGAAGCGCGTGTTTCTCAACGACCCCGCCAGCGGACCTCGCTGGGTGACCTACGAAGAGTTCGGCGAGAGCTACACGGGCGTCGCCCTGCTGTTCGAGAAAGGACCGGACTTCCAGACCGGCGGCCGGCCGCCGAGCCTGGTCTCAGCGTTGCGGCCGCGCCTTGCAACGTCTCACGGCGGCCTGGCCTTCGTGATCCTCGCCGGGCTGGCGCTGGTGGTTCCGGCGCTGGTCTCGCCGGTGTTCACCCAGGTCTTCGTGGACGGCTACCTGGTGCAGGGCGTCGAGTCCTGGGTGATCCCCCTGCTCGGCATCATGGTCGCGACCGCCGTCGTGGTCGCATTTCTCACCTGGCTCCAGCAGATCTACCTCCTGCGCCTGCAGGTCAAGCTCTCCGTGACCACGTCAAGCCGCTTCTTCTGGCACGTGCTGCGTCTGCCGGTGCAGTTCTTCTCGCAGCGCTACGCCGGCGAGATCGGCAGCCGCGTGGCGCTCAACGACATCGTCGCCACGCTCTTGTCCGGCCAGCTCGCGACCACGGTGATCACGCTGCTCACGCTGGTCTTCTATCTCGTCATGATGGGCGCCTATTCGTGGCCGCTCACGCTGACCGGCATCCTCGTCGCCGCCCTCAATCTGATCGCCCTGCGCGTGGTCTCGAGGCGCCGCACCGACGCCAACAGGCGCATGTTGCAGGAGTCGGGCAAGCTGACCGGCACCACCATGGCCGGTCTGCAGATGATCGAGACGATCAAGGCCAGCGGCATGGAGGACAGCTTCTTTGCGCGCTTCGGCGGGTTCCAGGCGGCCGTGGTCGACGCCACCCAGACGCTCGGCGTCAAGACGCAGCTCCTCAACTCCGTGCCCGTCTTCCTCGGCCAGTTCAACGCCCTGATCATGCTCACCTGGGGCGCGTGGTTCGTCATCCAGGGCCAGCTAACGGTCGGTATGCTGGCCGCCTTCATGGCGCTCATGGCCGCGTTCATCGCGCCGTTCGCGACGCTCGTCACCCTCGGCGCCACAGTCCAGGAGGCCCACGGAGACATGAACCGTCTGGACGACGTCCTCAAGGCGCCGATCGATCCTCAGCTCGAAGGCGGGTCTTCCGCGCCGTCACGGATCGACGTCACGCCCAAGCTCGACGGCCACCTCGAGGTCCGCGGCCTCGTCTTCGGGTACAGCCCCCTCGAGGAGCCCTTGATCCGCGACTTCAATCTGGTCGTGCGACCCGGCCGGCGCGTGGCGATCGTCGGAGGCTCGGGGAGCGGCAAGACCACGATCGCCAACCTCGTCTGCGGCCTCTTCGAGCCATGGGAAGGTCAGATCCTCTTCGACGGCAGGCCGCGCGAGCAGATACCCCGCGAGGTCATGGTCGGATCAGTATCGCGCGTCAGCCAGGATATCTACCTGTTCGCCGGGAGCGGCACGGACAACCTCACGATGTGGGACACGACTGTGCCCGAGGATTGGGTGCTGCGCGCCGCCGAGGACGCGTGCGCGCGGGACGTTCTGGCGAGCCGCCGCGGTGGCTTTTCCGGTCCCATCGCAGAGGGGGGAGTCAACTTCAGCGGCGGTGAGCGCCAGCGCCTCGAGATCGCGCGCGCGCTTGCCGTGAACCCGCGCATCGTCATCCTCGACGAGGCCACGAGCGCTCTCGATCCGGTGACCGAAGCGAGAATCGACCGCGCCTTGCGACGCCGCGGCTGCACGTGCTTGATCATCGCTCACCGGCTGAGCACGATCCGCGATTGCGACGAGATCCTGGTGCTCGACAACGGAGTCATCGTCGAGCGAGGCACGCACGATCAGCTCTTGGACCTGAAGGGATTCTATGCCGCCCTCGTCCGCGAGTAGACCACCCGCCGACGACGGCTCGTGGCTCGCCGGCCACGACGACGTCGAACTGCAGGGCAACCAGCCCTGGTTGCTCGACGACCGCGACCAGTACTGGGCCGTCATCGCCGGCGGCATCGACGTCTTCGCCGTGAGCATCGACGCCGGTGGGGAGCCTCGCGCCCGGCACCACGTGGCTCAGGCCGGGCCGGGCCAGTTCATCTCCGGACACTCGGTCTCGCCCGGCGCCCTGGGCGCCGACGGCATGGCGCTGCTCGCCGTGCCGTCGGGTACGGCCACGATCGTGCCGCTCTCGCGCGCCGAGGTGTCGGCGCTGCTGGCGGATCCCGAGGAGCGCCTCCTCGCCGTGCTCGCGCTCTCGGAATGGGCAGAGACGCTGAGCGCCGTGCTGCCCGAGGCGCGTCGTCCGTACGCTTGCCTTGCGGCCGCTCCGGGCACGACCCTTTCGCTGGCCGAAGGGGAGTCGCTGACCGCCCGCGGCGGCGCGACCTGCGTGCGCGTCACCCAGGGTCGGGCGCTCCTCGTCTCCGATCCAGCCATGCCGCTGGACCCGGGCCAAGGCTGGGTCCCTCTCACCAGCGACACGTGGCTCGAGGCGCACGAAGCCGCCACCTGCGACGTCATGCATCTCGCGCAAGCTTGGCGGGGCGAGCCCGGGCTGGCCCCCTTGGACGACTTGCTCGACCTCCTCATGCGCGGCCTCTCGGCGCGCTATCAGCGCGAAGAAGAGGCCGAGCTGGAGCGCCTGCAGCTCCGCGAGACGGTGCTCCAGCAGGCCTTCTCACACACCCTCGCCCGCCAGGCGAGCGTGCTCGACGCCATCGCGCCCGGCACGGAGGGCGTGGACGAGGACGATCTGCTCCGCGCCTGCAGGATCATCGGCGGGCGGCTCGGCGCGCGCTTCCACCCGCCGCCCGAAACCTGGAAGGGCAGGATCTACGACCCCGTATCGGCGATCGCCCGCGCCTCTCACGTACGCTTCCGCGTGATCAAGCTCGATGGCGGATGGTGGCGCCGGGACAGCGGCCCGCTGCTGGCCTTCACCGACTCCGACGGCGCGCCTGTGGCGCTTCTCCCGGCCTCGTCCAAGAGCTACCGGGCACACGTGACGGGTTCGCCGCAGCCCCTCGTCGTGGACGCGGCCTTCGCCGCGACGCTCAAGCCGACGGGCTACATGTTCTACCGCCCCCTGCCCGAGCGCCCGCTGCGCGGCCGCGACATCCTCGCCTACGTGCTGCGCGGCAGCCGCCGCGACATCCTCGCCATCGGCCTGCTCAGCCTGCTCGCAGCGCTGATCGGACTCGCGGTGCCCATCTTCACGAACATCGTGTTCAGCTACGTCGTGCCCGCGGGCAACAGCTCCGGGCTCACCCAGATCGCCGCCGTCCTCCTCGTGCTCGCGGTCACCCTCGGCGTGTTCTCCTACACGCGCGGCGTAACTACTGTCCGCGTCCAGACGCGCATGGACAATGAGCTCCAGGCGGCGCTCTGGGACAGACTTCTCGCGCTGCCGCCCTCGTTCTTCCGCCAGTTCACCGCCGGCGACCTTTCCACGCGAGTCATGTACATCAACCAGATCAGCGCGATCTTCTTCAATAGCGTGCTCGGCTCGCTGCTCGGCGCCGTGTTCTCGCTGGTGAACCTGGTGCTGATCCTCACCTACGACGCGCAGCTCGCACTGCTGGCGCTCATCCTGATGGCCATCGCCTTCGCGGTGTCGCTGATCACGGCCCTGGCGCAGCTACGTGAGCGACGCCTCGTCCTGGCCCGTCAGGGCGAGCTCTCCGGCGTCGTCCTCCAGCTCGTCTCGGCGGTCGCCAAGCTGCGCGACACGGGCGCTGAGGAGCGCGCCTTCGCCCGCTGGAGCGACGGCTTCGTCGAGATGACGCGCCACACGCTCAGAGCCTCGAAGATCGCCATCGTGGCCAACGTCTTCAATGCCGCCTTCCCGCTGATCTGTTCGGCCGGCGCCTTCGCCGTTTTCTTCTTCTTCGTCCACAACAGCTTCCAGACCGGCCAGTTCATGGCATACACGGCAGCCTTCGCCCAGCTCCTCGCGGGGCTCCTCGCGATGAGCATGGCGCTCGTCTCGCTCACCACGGCCGCCCCGCTTTACGAGCGCACCAAGCCCATCCTCGAGGCCATGCCCGAGGTCGACGACACCAAGGCCGACCCTGGCGAGCTGCGCGGCCGCATCGAGATGAGCCATGTCACCTTTTCCTACGAGGCCGATGCGCAGCCCACCCTCCACGACCTTTCTCTGGAGGTGCGGCCCGGCGAGTTCGTGGCCATCGTCGGCCCTTCGGGCGCCGGAAAGTCCACCCTGTTCCGCCTGCTCCTCGGCTTCGACACGCCTGAGTCCGGAGAGATCCACTACGACGGGCAGGACCTGCGCACGCTGGACCTCGGCGCCCTGCGCCGCCAGCTCAGCACCGTGCTGCAGAACGGCCGCGTCTTCTCGGGGTCGATCCAGCTCAACATCGCCGGCGCCGCCCATCTCACGCAGGACGAGATCTGGGAGGCGGCCCGCGCCGCCGGTCTCGCCGACGACATCGAGGCCATGCCCATGGGCATGTTCACCTACGTCGCCGAGGGCGGCGTGACGCTCTCGGGCGGCCAACGGCAGCGTCTCCTGATCGCACGCGCTTTGAGCACCAAGCCGGCCATCCTGCTCTTCGACGAGGCCACGAGCGCCCTGGACAATCGCACGCAGGCCAAGGTCATGCAGAGCCTCGAGGCGCTCAATGCGACGCGCGTCGTGATCGCCCAGCGCCTCAGCACAGTCAGAGCGGCCGACCGCATCTACGTGCTGGAGGACGGCCGCGTCGCGCAGCAGGGCAGCTACGACGACCTCATGAGCCGGCCGGGCCTGTTCAAGCGGCTGGCGGAGCGCCAGCTCATCTGAGCCGGCCGGAGGCCTGGGGAGGAAAGCCCTCCGGCCCGCGGCAGCTCTGATCGTTGTTCGCGTTCTTCACGACAAAGGCCCGCGACTCTTACGAGTCGCGGGCCTTTGTCTCACTAATCCGGCGGCGTCCTACTCTCCCGCAGGGTTGCCCCTGAAGTACCATCGGCGCTGGAGGGCTTAACTACTCTGTTCGGAATGGGAAGAGGTGTGACCCCTCCGCTATGACCGCCGAAAACCTGGCGCCGTCACGGCGCACAAATCTTCATGCCGGCACGCGGGCACGGACCTGAAAACTGCAGAGCGGCATTGAAGTTCAAAGTCAAGCCCTCGGGCAATTAGTACTGGTCTGCTGAACACATTGCTGTGCGTACACATCCAGCCTATCAACCAGGTAGTCTACCTGGGCCCTTACCCATTCTAGATGGTGGGAGATCTCATCTCGAGGCGCGCTTCCCGCTTAGATGCTTTCAGCGGTTATCGCTTCCAGACGTAGCTAACCAGCAGTGCCGTTGGCACGACAACTGATACACCAGCG
>CAIOZS010000215.1 GCA_903862845.1 uncultured Thermoleophilia bacterium | reverse complement strand
GACTCACATTCCCCACCCGACCGCCCCGTTCTTCCTGAGTTTCCCCAGAGCCGGCTGATCAGCCCTTCTGGCGCCGGCCCTCCTCGCAGCTGAGCCGCGAGAGCTCGATCTCCAGCTGCAGCCAGCGCGCCGTGAGCTCGCGGAAGCAGCGGTAGTTGGTCAGCTGCTGCTCGAGGGCGGCGACCTCATCCGGCCGCACGTATCTCGTGTGGCCCTTGCCCAGGTAGCTGTAGCTCAGCTGCAGGTACTCGCCGCCGCGGGCGCGCTTCTGCGCGGAGAGGCTGCCTGGGTGCAGGCGGCCCAGCTTCGCGAGGCTCACCTTGAGCGCGGCGATCTCTGCTTCCAGCTCTTCCTGGGGGACGCTCATCGTTGTATCATAGTATAACTACAACGGAGTGTCGAGGAGCCTCACCGGAGAGAGGACGTGCGCCATGAGCGACGCGAGGTCAGTGCTCGACGAGATGCGCATCAGCCAGGCCGAGCACCGGCCCCTGGTGGCCGCCTTCCTCGAGCGCATGGGGCTCGCCGCCGTGATCAACGCCGCGGTGCCCACGGAGATGGCCCTCGACCTCGGCAGCGTGGTCAAGCTGATGGTGCTGGACACGCTCTCGGGGCGGAGCCCGCTCTACCGCCTCGAGCGCTTCGCTGCCTCGGTCGATACGGAGCTGCTCCTCGGCAGGCAGGTGAGCCCGGGCGCCTTCAACGACACCACCCTGGGCCGCGCCCTCGAGGCGATCTACGAGCAGGGCGCCGGGCAGCTCTTCAGCCAGGTCGCGCTCGCTGCGGCGGCGGCCTTTCCGGCGGACGTCGACATGCGCCACCTGCACTTCGACACCACCTCGGTGAGCGTCTGGGGAGAGTACGCCGCGCGCGAGGCGGACGGCGATGAAGGACTCAGCGTCACCTACGGCTACTCCAAGGACCTGCGCCCCGACCTCAAGCAGTTCCTTCTGCAGATGCTCTGCGCGGGGCGCAACATCCCGGTGCTCGGGGGCTGCGCCGACGGCAACGCCTCGGACAAGGCCGTGAACAACGCCGTGCTCACGAACCTCTCGAAGCAGATGGCACGGTACGGCCTCGCCGAAGGCGCCTTCATCTACGTCGCCGACGCCGCCATGGTCACGCCCGCCAACCTCGCGGCCATGGGCGGCAACCTCTTCATCACGCGCCTGCCCTTCACCTACGCAGAGGCCGAACGGGTGGTCTCTGAAGCGCTGGCGGGGGGAGCGTGGGCCGCCGCAGAGCAGGCGCCGCAGGTCTCCCTGAGCGGCAGCCGCAAGGCGGCGGCCTACCGCGTCTGCGAGATGGCGGTCACCATCGACGCGCGCGTCTACCGCGCCGTCGTCGTGCACTCCGACGCCGCCGACAAGCGCCGCCAGAAGAAGCTTGAGCGTCTGCTCTGCGCGTCGCTGGCGCAGGCCACGGAGACCCTGAAAGCGGCGGCCAGGACCGAGTACTTCTGCCGCGCGGATGCCGCGGCCGCGGCCGCGAAGCTGACCGCCGAGGCTGCGCCCTACCACGCCTGCGAGTGCACGGTGGCAGAGCAGCTCACCTACGCGCGCGGCAGGCCGCCGAAGAACGGCGAGCGCAGGGTAGCCAAGACCCGCTACGTGCTCGAGGGCATCCTCGTCGAACGTGAGGGCGAGGTCGAGCGGCTGCGGCAGGCGGCCGGCTGCTTCGTGCTGCTCACCAACGTCCCCACGGAAGGTGAGATGGCGCACACCCCTCTCGAGGTGCTCGCCGCCTACAAGGAGCAGCACGGCATCGAGCGCAACTTCGCCTTCCTCAAGGATCCCCTCATCGTCAACGACCTCTTCCTCAAGCGCCCCGAGCGCATCGAGGCGCTGGGCTTCATCCTCCTCGCTGCGCTGCTCACCTGGAACCTCATGGAGCACGTCATGCGTGAGCACCTGAGGCGTAGCGGGGCGACGATCTCCGGCTGGGACAGGAAGCCGACGACGAAGCCCACGACCTTCATGATGAGCACCAAGTTCAAGGGGGTGCTCGTGGCGCGGATCGGAGAGGAGTGGCACTTCACGGCGCCGCTCACCGGGGAGCAGCTGCAGTACGTGCGCGCCTTGGGGCTCAGTGAGAAGGCTCTGCTGAGGAGAGGGTGTCCACCTGCTCAGGAATCATTCGGGAAGAGGGCGTGAGGAGTGGGGAATGTGAGCTCGGAGACAAGCGACGCGTTGAAGCGCGCCGGGCTTGATGGGGGCCACTAACTTGCGCAGCTGCCTGCTCGATCAGCTCTCTTTCAGCGTAGTACGGCTCCTCCGTCTCAGCCGGTGGGACGTCGCCGATCTCGGTGTGCAGGCGGCGGTTGTTCCACCAGTCGATGTACTCGAGCGTGGCCAACTCGACCTGCTCCGGCGTTTGCCACGGGCCCCGGCGGTGCATGGCTCGGTCTTGTAGAGGCCGATCGTGGACTCGGCCAGCGAGTTGTCGTAGGCGTCACCGGCAGCGCCGATCGAGGGCACGATCCCGGCCTCGGCGAGGTGCTCGGTGTAGCGGATCGAGGTGTACTGGCAGCCGCGGTCGGAGTGGTGAACCAGCTCGGGCAGCAAGTGACCGTGCCGCCAGAGCGCCATGTCCAGGGCCTCCAGGGGCATCTCGGTGCGCAGCGAACTCGAGAGCGACCAGCCGACAATCATCCGGCTGAACACGTCGATCACGAAGGCGGCGTAGCAGAAGTCCGCCTAGGTGCGCACGTACGATGACCCCATAAAGGCCCTGCTTCGGTGCGTGATTCCGGACGACGACCGACAGGCAGGGGTCCTCGCCGGTCAAACAGCGTGGCTGCAATGCAAGCTGCATGCAGGCCTGCGCGGCGATCTGGACTCCAGTGCCGGTCAGCACCAGCCGTCGCGCCAGGGGGAAACGCACGCCGCTCTAGGGCGTGGCCCCGACCGTGAACGAGCCGCTGCTCGTCATCCAGCTGCCCCACTCGCCGCTGCCGGGGGTCGCGCGGTAGGCGATGACCACCTGGTAGCCGCTGCCCTCGGGTACGTCGAGGGTGACGTCGGTCGTGAAGCT
>CAIOZS010000214.1 GCA_903862845.1 uncultured Thermoleophilia bacterium | reverse complement strand
TGATGGTCCCGGCCCTGACTATCACGTTGCGGTCCTGCCGCTTCTTGTACGGCGCGAGCATCGTGCCCAGCAGCGTATCGACAAGGATCTGGTAGTACTCCTTGACGGTCTTCGCGTCGATGCCGCAGTCCCTGGCGATGTGTGCGTAGTTCGTCAGCTCTCCGTGCGAGTAGCCCATCGCCACGAAGAACCGCGAGAAGGCCGGGATGTCGCGGGTCAGGCCCTCGGCGAACACCTCCTCCTTGAGGTAGTCCCCGACATAGGCCTGCGGCGACTCGCGATGTCCCTCCTGCAGGTAGTGCGCGGGTATCATCCCGCGGCTCAGCGCTCTGAGCAGCTCCAGGCCGACCACTTCCGCCGAGACGAGAGGTGCATCTCGCAGCGCCAGGCGCGGCCGCCGAGCAGGTTGGCCTTCCCTCGCACGAGCTTCCTTGCACTGGAGCCGCAGAGGACGAAGCGCAGGCCCTTGTTCTCGATGAGCCAGTGGATCTCATCGAGCAACTGCGGCACCTTCCGCACCTCGTCAATGATTATCAGCTCCTCAAGCCGCCGCGGGTCCGCCGCGAGGAGTCGTTCACGGAGCAGGGAGGGGCGCTTGACGAGCTCGAAGAAGAGATCGGTCTCAAGCAGGTCGTAGCTCAGGCCGAGAGGGAAGGCCGCCCTGAGAAACGTGGTCTTGCCCGTCTTGCGCGGTCCCCACAGGAAGGCCGACTGCGCTTTCGGCAGCTTGATCTGCAGCGCTCTGGATATCGCCGACATGATGGACATGACTCCCGTTTGGGTGAACTGCTACGGAGTAGCATCCCGTAAGGTCAGGACGTCAACAGTCGTCCGTCCACCACGGGCGCGCCGCCGGACTACCCGTTGGCGGCGGAGACGTACCAGCGGTGGTCGCGCAGCGCCGGCTCGTGAGACGGGATGAGCTCCCAGCGGGCCGCGCGCGCGCGCTCGAGGAAGGCGCCCGCAGCCGCCGCGTCCGGCGTCATGGGCCCGATCACCTCGGCGTTCACGGCCAGAGACACGATGTCGCCGGCGATGCAGGCACGGCCGTCGGCAGTCTCCACGAGCACGCTCTGATGCCCCGTGGTGTGACCGCCGCTCGGCGTGACGGTGATGCCGGGGAGGATTTCCACCTCGCCGTCCACGACGCGCAGCCGGGCGCCGAGCCACGCCACGAGGGCGGCGGTGCCGACGTACCACAGTCCGGCGCCCTGGGACGCGCCGTACGGCCCCGCCGCCAGCGCCGCCCGCTCGTCGGCCGACAGGCTGCGGCAGCGGGCCTCCGCCTGCAGCGCGTCCTCCAGCTCGCGGCGCTGCACGACGACCTCCGCGCGCGCGAATAGCGCGTCGTTTTGTACGTGGTCCTGATGCAGGTGCGTGTGCACGATGGTCGTGACGTCGTGGGGCGCCACCCCTGCCGCCCGCAGCTCCCGCAGCAGCGCCGCCCGCGTGTCTCCCGCGACCTCGTAGCCCACGTCCTCCGGCGGCTCGGCGTCGGGCCCGGTGTCGACGAGGACGGCCGCGCCTGAGCCGCGCAGCAGCCAGCAGTAGCAGGGGAGGTCGAGCGTCACGTCCGTCGGCGCGTCGGGGACGTAGGCCGCGAGCCGACAGTCCGGCAGGACTCCCACCTCGATGATGCTGACTGTCCACGTCACGTCGCCGGTCCATTGATGCCGAAGTCGGAGATCTCCTCCCAGTTGCCCGGGAAGATGGCCCAGAACAAGCGACAGCCCTCCCGGCTCACGTAGCGGCCCTTGGAGCCCTTGGGGATGGTCATGATCTGACCCGGCCCCACGCAGTGCTCGCCGTCCTCGTCGATCACAGTCAGCGAGCCGGAGATCATGTAGTACACGGCCTCGTAGTGCAGGTCCCACTGGAAGACGCCGCGGTACTCGCAGACGCCCGCGCCCAGCGACGCGGGGTCGGCCGCGCCCAAGGGCTGCCAGGACTTGACCGTTCCCGCCGCTCCAAACGGGTAGTCGGCGAGGACGGCGTCGTCAGGGTCGTAGGTCTCGATCGGGCACATGGGCCTTCCCTTTCAGAGGGTGGTCTGCGCGACGGCTGCTGCCGCCGCCGTCGCTTCCACAGGCGGCTGCGGCGTGAGGTCGAGGCGCCGCCAGTGATGACAGGCCACCATCTCGCCCTCGCCGAGATCCTCGAGCCGCGGGACCTCGTCGGTGCACCGCGGGTCCGCGTACTTGCAGCGCGGGTGAAAGCGGCAGCCCGAAGGCGGGTCGTGGGGGCTCGGGATCTCCCCGCCGAGGACGTTGTCGAGATGCCCCTCGTTAAGGTGGGGGTCGGGGACGGGGGCGCACGCAAGCAGCGCCTGCGTGTACGGGTGCCGGGGGTGCGCGAGGATCCTGTCGCCGAGGCCGATCTCGACGAGCTGGCCGACGTACATCACGGCGATGCGGTCGGCGAAGTACCCCACGACGTTGAGATCGTGGGTGATGAGGACGTAGGTGAGGCCCAGGCGGTCGCGCAGGTCGCGCATGAGATTGAGGATGCTCGCCGCCGCCGAGACGTCGAGACCGGCCGTGGGCTCGTCGGCAAAGAGCACCTCGGGATGCAGGGCCAGGGCCCGCGCGATGGAGACGCGGCGCGCCTGGCCGCCGGACAGCTCGTGCGGGTACTTGTTGGCCTGCTCGGCGGAGAGGCCGACCATATCGAGCAGCTCGTCGACGCTCGCCTGCTGGTCCGGCGGGACCTTGTTGATGACGTAGGGCTCGCGCAGCAGGAACGACACGCGAAACCGCGGCGACAGGCTCGAGGCGGGGTCCTGAAAGATCATCTGGATGCGGCGGCGCAGCGGTCGCCACTCACGGCGCCGCAGGCCGACGAGCTCGCGGCCGTCCAGCGAGGCGCTGCCGCCCGTGGCGGGGACCAGGCCCATGACGGTCCGCGCCAGGGTGGACTTGCCCGAGCCGGACTCCCCGACCAGGCCCAGGGTCTCGCCGCGAACGACATCGAAGGAGACTCCGTCGACGGCGCGCACCTCGCCGCTCTTGCGGCGCAGCAGGCGCGCGATCACGCCCTGCCGGTCGCTGAAGAAGGTGCGCAGGTCGCGCACGCTCAGCAGAGGGCCGCTCTGCGGATCGGCGGTCACGCGCGCCCCGGGGCTTTCGCCCAGTCGGCGCGCGGCTTGTCGGCCGCGGGGAGGCTGTCGTCGTAGAGGAAGCAGCGCACGCGCAGCCCTCCGCGCGCGAGGCTGGCCGGCTCGCGCGCGAAGCACACGGCCACGGCATGGGCGCAGCGATCCGCGTACTTGCATCCCGGCGGGAGCGCCAGCAGGCTCGGCACCCGGCCGGGGATCGCCGCCAGCGTCGTCCCACGGTGCTGCGGCGAGGGCACCGCGGCGAGCAGAGCGCGCGTGTAGGGGTGCAGCGGCCGGTCGAAGATCGCGTACACGTCCCCCTCCTCGACGGCGCGCCCCGCGTACATCACGACCACGCGCTCGCAGACTTCGGCGATCACGCCGAGGTTGTGCGAGATCAACAGAATGGCCGTGCCGTGGCTGGCGTTGATCTCTTTGAGCAGCTTGAGGATCTGCGCCTCGAGCGTCACGTCGAGCGCCGACGTGGCCTCGTCGGCGATGAGCAGCGAGGGCTCGTGCAGCAGGGCGATGGCGATCATGATGCGCTGGCGCATGCCGCCGGAGAACTCGTGCGGATGATTGCGGATGCGCCGCGCGGCGTCGGGGATGCCGACGCGGGTCAGCGCGTCGATGGCCCGCCGGCGCAGGACGTCTTTGGACTCGCGGCCCTGCCCGTGGGCGCGCTCAGCATCGATCATCTGCTGACCGACGGTGAAGGTGGGGTTGAGGCTCGTCAGAGGGTCCTGGAAGACCGTCGCGATGCCCCGGCCGCGCACTTTGCGGAGCTCGCCCGAAGACAGGCTCGCAAGGTCGCGGCCCGCAAACATGACGCGGCCCCCAACGATCTCGCCGTTCGGCGAGAGAAGCCGCAGCAGCGCCGCGCCCAGGGTCGACTTGCCGCATCCCGACTCCCCGACCACCCCCACAATCTGGCCCTCGCGCACCTCGAAGCACACGTCGGAAAGCGCGGGCAGGGTCCCCGCATCGGTGTGGTAGACGACCTCCAGGCCTGCGACCGTGAGCAGAGGATCGCTCATCGCTTCTTCCTCCGGCGACGGGTCCCCGACAGCTTGGGGTCGAGCACGTCGCGGAGGGTCTCGCCGAGCATGGCGAAGCCGAGCGTGGTGAGCATCAGAGCCGCGCTCGCCGCAATGATGGCCCACGGCGAGATGAGGACGTAGCTGAAGCCGTCGGCCAGGAGGGCGCCCCACGAAGGGCTGGGCGGCGGCACGCCGAGGCCGAGAAACGCCAGCCCGGCCTC
Organism: uncultured Thermoleophilia bacterium; assembly: GCA_903862845.1. Taxonomy (GTDB): domain Bacteria; phylum Actinomycetota; class Thermoleophilia; order UBA2241; family UBA2241; genus CAIXSE01. Next base: position 3,624 of record CAIOZS010000214.1, on the reverse strand, counting down.
GATGGCGATGGCGCTCGGGATGTCCATGGCGATGAGGATGAACAGAGGCGCGGCGATGTTGGGCAGAAGATGGTGCACGGCGATCCGCGTGGTGCTCGCGCCGAGTGACAGCTCCGCCTCGACGTACTGGTTCTGCTTGGCGGCGCGCGTCATCGCACGCACCACGCGCGCGTAGCCCGGCGCCAGCGCCACGCCGATCACGATGACGACGTTGCGCAGAGACGGACCCAGGACGGCGAGAAGAGCCAGCGCGAGGATCACCGCGGGAAACGCCTGGATCGCGTCCATGCCGACGATGGCCACCTGATCGGTGCCGCCGCCCAGGTAGCCTGAGATCAGTCCGGTGAGCAGGCCGACGAACATCGCGATGAGCACCGCGGGGATGGCCACGCCCAGGGCGATCCGCGCCCCGAAGATCACCCGGGACAGCAGGTCGCGACCGAGCTCGTCGGTCCCGAAGAGGTGATGCAGCGACGGGCCCTGCAGGCGGTGCACGATGTCCTGGGCGTACGGGCTGTACGGGGCGACCAGCGGCGCCGCGACGACGACCACGAGCAGCAGACAGATGACGATCAGCCCGAACAGCCCGGCAGGCCGCCGCGCGACCTCGCGGATGAGCCTGCCCAGCCGGGTCAGCGCTCCGCCCGCGGCCGGCGCCCTTACGGCCGCCGCCTTACCGTCTCGCGCTGCCACCGCCACGGCTAGGAGACCACTCTGATCCGCGGATCGACCATGTGGTAGACGAAGTCGGTGAGCAGATTGACCGCCACGAAAAGAAGCGCGACGACAAGCACGCCGCCGCGGACGATGGGGAAGTTGCGCGTCTGGATGGAGTTGTAGATGAGCATGCCGAGCCCGGCGCGCGCGAAGATCACCTCAACAAAGATGGCGCCCCCCAGCAACGTCCCCAGGCCGACCCCCACGACGGCGATCGTCGGGATGACGGCATTGCGCAGGGCGTACTTGTAGACCACGAGGCGGTCGCGAATGCCCTGCGAGCGCGCCGCCATGATGTAGCGCTCGTTCAGGACCTCGAGCATGCTCGTGCGCACCAGGCGCGCGAGGTAGCCGATCCAGGTCACGGCCAGAGCGATGGCCGGCAGCGCGAGATGCTTCAGATAGTCGGCCGGATTGGAGAGGTTCCCCGTTCCGGTGGCCGGCATGATGGACCAGTGTACGGAGAACACGAGCAGGAGGAGCAGGCCGGCCACGTAGGCGGGCATGGTGATCAGCGAGATCGTCGCGACCGCGGTCACGCGGTCGAGCCAGCCGCCGGGATGCGTGGCCGCGTACACGCCCAAGGGGACGCCCAGCAGCCCGGCAAGGGCCAGACTGGCGAGCGCGAGGATGGCGGTGTGCGGCAGAGCGGTCCAGATCAGCGAGGTGACCGAGCGCTGGCTCTGAAAGTCCACCCCGAGGTCGCCGTGCAGGGCGTTCGCGAAAAAGTAGTAGACCTGCGCCGGGACCGGCTTGTCGAGGTACATGTCGTGGCGCACGGACTGGACCAGTTCCTCGGGCGCTTTCGCGCCCAAAACGAGCCTCACGGGGTCGCCGGGGACGAGCTGGATCAGCAGCGCCAGAAACGTCATGATGAGCACGACGACGAAGAACGTCATGACCAGGCGCCGCAGCGCGTAGTCCAGCATGGCCGGTCTCCCCCGCTCCGCTCGTTACGCTCCGGTGAACCTCCAGAAGATAGGGTCGCCGTCGGGCCGGAAGTACGCGGCGACGGACTTCTTGTACGCGTACGGATTGGTCATGAACGCGACCCAGACCATGTTCGCGTCGGCGTCCCAGATCTGCTGCATCTGGACGTAGATCTCCTGACGCTTGGCGGTGTCGAGCGTGCGTGTGCCGTCCGCATACAGCTGATCGAACTGCGTGTTGGACCAGCCGCACCAGTTCCACAGGCCGATCTGGTCGGTCGTCCACCACTCCATGGACCAGGCCGGGTCGGGCTCGGTGACGTAGTAGCTGTACACCATCTGACGCTTGTCGCCGCCACCGCCGTTGCCGGGGATGTTCCAGAAGGTCGCGGCATCCTGCACGTTGATCGTCACCTCGATGCCGATCTCGGCGAGGTTCTGCTGCACGACCTGCGCGACCACCTTGTCCGAGGCCGCGTCGACGCACGTGAACGAGAGCTTGGCGCTGGACACGCCGGCGGTCTGCATGAGGGCCTTGGCCGCCGCGACGTCCCTCGTGTACTCGGGAGCGTCGGCCCAGTAGCCCAGCCCCATGGTCTCGGGGATGATGGCCCGCGCGCGTTGCCATACGCCGTCGTAGGCGGCCTGGATGATGCCCGGCACGTCGATAGCCTGACGGATCGCCTTGCGCACGTTGATGTCCGACAGCACCGGGTCCTTGACGTTCATGGCGATCCACTCGTAGTTCAGCGACGCCGTCTTGGCCAGATTGAAGTCCGACGAACCGCTCAGGAGCTTCACGTAGGCGGTCGAGATCTGCGCGAACTGGAGGTCGCCGGACTGCAGCGCGGTCTGCGCCGCGCCGTCGTCGGTGATGAGCTGAAACACGAGAGCCTCGGCGGCGGCCGGAGGGGCGTAGGCCGAGTTGGCGCCGCCGTACTTGGCGAAGCGCGTCAGCGTGAGCTTCTGCTTGGGGATCCACTCGCTGAACTCATAGGGTCCGGTGCCGACCGGGTTCCTCACGTAGCCCTTGCCGAGCTCGGTCACGGCCTTCTTGGACATGATCTTGCCGCTGAGCACCGGGAGCGTGCTTCTCATGAGGGGGGCGAACGGCTCCTTCATGATGATGGTGCCGCTGTAGGTGGAGTCGACCTTGACCTCCTTGAGCGCGGCCCAGTCGGCCTGGTAGGCGGCCGCGATCTTCGGCTTGCCGAGGCCGGCGATGCGTTCGAACGAGAACTTGACATCCTCGGCCGTGACCTCGCCGTAGTCGCGATGGAACGGGATGCCCTGCTTCAGGGTGAACTTGTAGCTGAGGCCGTCGGCCGACGGCTCAAAGGTCTCGGCCAGTGTGTTCACGACGTCCCAGGTGCCGGGCTTGTAGCTCACGAGTCCCTCAGAGATGGCATCCAGCGTGTAGACGTCGACGGGGGAGCTCCAGTTGGCGGGGTCGAGGGTCCCGACCTCGAGCGTGCTGCGCGCCGTGAGCGTGCCCAGCGCCTGCGGGCTGGCCGACGTGGATGCCACGGCGCCGCCACTGCTGCCACCACCGCAAGCGGCGAGAAGGCTGCCCGCCGCCGAGACCGACAGGCCGAGCACGGCGGCCCGCTGCAGGAACTGCCTGCGCGTCAGCTGGCCGGAGCACATGCCCTGGATCAAGTCCTGCATGGCGTCGAATCTGCTTGCCATCGTCCCCCCTATCGTCGCCGAACGCCCTGAGACCCCGTCGCTCCAGGCCGGATGCACCTTTGAAGTTCCGTCCCTGAGCCGTGGATCCGACTCTAGTACACCAGAGCGCCGAACTCAAGAACATCTGGTGCGCGTAGCGCACGACAAAGCGAATAACATTCACCGGTAGATGGGGCACCCTGAACGACGTTCTCCTCTGGAACGACCCCGGGGCGGCGGCCCCGCGCGGCGGCGGCAGGCGGCGCGCCCGCGCGGAGGCGCTGCCGCGAGCGCTGGGCCGGGCGCTGGG
>CAIOZS010000213.1 GCA_903862845.1 uncultured Thermoleophilia bacterium | reverse complement strand
CACGACCAACGGCACTCGCGCGCTCCACATGGCGAAGAGCGCAAGCAGCATCGTGATCGGCGCGTTCGTCAACATCTCGGCAGTGACGGAGTGGCTTGCAGGGCAGCAGAAGAACGTGGTCATCCTGTGCTCGGGCTGGAAAAACAAGTTCTGCCTCGAGGACACGCTCTTTGCCGGGGCGCTGGCGCGGAGACTGCTGGATACAGGCTTGTTCCAATCCCATTGCGATTCGGCCAATGCTGCGGTGGACCTTTGGCATCTGGCCGAAGGCGATGTGCTGGGCTACGTCGAGAAGGCCGCCCAGCGCCACCGCTTGAAGAGGCTGGGGCTGGACGACGTGATCCCGTACTCGTTCGCGTGCGACCAGGTGAAGGTCGTGCCGGTGTTCGACGGAAAGCTGATCAAGGGGTACGCGGCTCATCCGCCGACCGCTTGACCTCCGGCCGGAGGTGCGAAAGCTGTCCACCTGGGTCCACCAGCGTTGTCAGCTCGACAACGCTTCCCCTGCAGATCTTGAGCTTCGTCGTCTGGTCGCCGACCCGGTCGCTCACCGCAGATTCGTATCCGGCTGCTCCCCCAAGATTGGGTCCCGGTTGACGCACCCGTTCCTGGGCAATGAGACGGAGGGGCCGGGCACGGGGCTACCTTTCGAGCCGGAACGGGTATGCCGGAGAAGTCATCGCCTCGACCCACGGCGGCCAGTTTGTAGGCAACAGACAGGGACGGCCATGAATCCTCGTGAAGAGATCGACAATCTGATCGCGCAGCATCCGGACTGGCGCGGCGCCACGCTGGCGGAGCTCCGCAGGATCATCCTTGAGGTAGATCCCGAGATCATTGAGGAGTGGAAATACATGGGGGCGCCGGTCTGGTCACTCAACGGGATCCTCTGTGTTGGGAACATCTTCAAGAACAAGGTGAAGCTCGGCTTCATGCACGGTGCGGCGCTCAGCGATCCTGACAACCTCTTCAACGGCGAATTGGCGGGCAACCAGAGGCGGGCTCTTGAGCTCTCCGAAGGGAATGGCGTTGAAGAAGGTCCGCTGAAGACCCTCGTTCGTGCGGCCATAAGCTACAACCAGGCAAAGAGGAAGAAGTAGTCCGGACCTTCCCTGAACGGCGGCGCACGTCTTGGTGCTCGTCGTCTGAGCCTGCGTGCACTGCCCGGGCAGTTGTAGACAAGCCCGTCTCGGTCGCAGGGGATTTCGGCGCGAAAGTCGTCAACGAGCAGCAGATGGCTCGCGCGGTCGCCGGCAGCCGACTGACGGGCTGTGCCTGCCGGTTTGGCCTCTCAAACGCCGCCGGACCCACGCGCCGATGAGGCGGTCACTCTGCCGAGGCGCCCGGGAGGGCCAATCCGACGCCGGGCGTACATCGCTCGGGACTTGGCCGGTCTTCGTTCTCTGCGCTTGACGACGGACCGCTGCGGTGATAATTTCGATACGACAGCGTTTCGTAACTATGCCCCCGAACCGGGTCGGGTCGGCCGTCACGTTGGCAAGCAGGCGATCGGCCGATGTCTCGAGGTTGACTGCGATTCGGGCTGGGTGGACGAGTGAGGAGTCGCGCAAGCGTGGATGACGGCACTGGTGGATCGCGGGCACGAGTCGGACGGCCTCGAGACCCGCGCCTGGGCGAGGCCGTCGTCGCGGCGACGCTCGAGCTCTTGGCCGAGGACGGCTACGCGCAGCTCACAGTGGAGCGGATCGCGGCCCGGGCGGGGGTCGGCAAGGCCAGCCTGTATCGGCGCTGGCCGGACAAGGTGTCCATCGTGCTGGAGGCCGTGAGCCGCAGTCCTGAGCGGCCGTCGGCGCCGGACACCGGCAGCCTGCGCGGCGACGCGCGCGCCTACCTGCGGACCCTGGTGCGCTACCGCACGCTCCACGCCGATGCCATCGCAGCCATCAGCAGCCAGGCACTCTGCGACGAGCGCTTCGGCGACGCCTTCCGGGTGGGCATGGCCGAACCGATCATGGCCGGCATGCGAGTGATCCTCGAGCGAGCCATCGCGCGCGGTGAGCTCACCCCCGGGACCGACATCGCGCTTCTCAGCTCGGTCCCTCCGGCGCTGCTGCAGGCGCAGCGACTGGTCGCCGGCCGCCACCCGGACGAAGCGTTCGTGGAGCGCATCGTCGACCAGTTCTTTTCCCCGCACCCAGACGAAAGCGAGCTCCCGTGACTACCGCACCACGCATCTACGCACGCCGCTGGAAGATGCTGGCCGTGCTCTCGTTGAGCATGATGATCATCGGGCTCGACAACACCATCGTGAACGTTGCGCTGCCCACGCTGCAAAGCCACTTCGCCGCTTCGTCCTCCGATCTGCAATGGATCGTCGATGCTTACCTGCTGGTTTTCGCGGCGGCCCTGCTCACCATGGGGACGCTTGGCGATCGCTACGGGCGCAAGCGGGCGCTGCAGGGCGGCCTCATTCTCTTCGGCGGCGCCAGCGCAGCCGTCATCTTCGCCGGCAGCGTGAACCAGCTCATCGTGCTGCGCGTCCTCATGGGCCTGGGCGCGGCGCTGATCATGCCCGCGACGCTGTCGATCATCACCAACGTGTTCCCGCGGGAAGAGCGCGGCCGCGCCATCGGCGTGTGGGCGGGCACGGCGGCCATCGGCATCGGCTTGGGTCCCCTGGCCGGCGGGTTGCTCCTGCAGGTCTTCTCGTGGAGCTCCGTCTTTCTGATCAACGTCCCCGTCGCGATCGTGGCCCTGCTTCTCGGCATCAGGCTGGTGCCCGACAGCCGCGACCCGGCGCCGGGCGCGTTCGACCTCATCGGAGCGACGCTCTCGGCCACGGCGCTGCTGGCGTTCGTGTGGGCGGTGATCGAGGCTCCGTCTCGCGGCTGGACGAGCACAGCCGTGGTCGGCGGCCTCGCGGCGGCCGCACTGCTGGGGGCCGCGTTCATCGCCTGGGAGCGCCGCGTCGCCGCGCCGATGCTGAACCTGGCCTACTTCCGCAACCCACGCTTCAGCATCGGCTCACTGGCGATCTCGATCATCTTCTTCTCGCTGATGGCGGCGATCTTCGCGCTGACGCAGTTTCTGCAGTTCGCTCTCGGCTACAGTGCCCTCCAGGCGGGCGCGACGATGGTGCCGCTGGCGTTCGGGCTGATGCTCAGCGCCACGAGCAGCGCGCGTCTCGTGGCCAGGTTCGGCACGAAACGCGTCGTGGCAGCCGGGATGGTCCTGCTGGCGCTGGTCCTTTCGGCGGCAGTCTTCTGGACGCCCGCGCTCTCGGTCTGGCTGGTCGGGTCGTGGCTGTTCGTGCTCGGCCTGGCGATGGGCTCCGTGATGGCCCCCGCGACCGACTCGGTGATGGGCTCGGTGCCCCCGGCCAAGGCGGGCGTCGCATCGGCGATGAACGACGTCACGAGGCAGGTCGGCGGCGCCCTGGGCGTGGCGATCGTGGGCTCGCTCATCGGCACCATCTACACGAGCCGCATCGGCGACGCGGCGGCCGGCCTGCCGGCGGCGCTGCGCGACCCCGCCCAGGCGTCCATCGGTGGCGCCAACGCAGTCGCGGCGCGCCTGCCCTCAGCCGCGGGCGCTCACCTTGCCGCGGCCGCGGCGGATGCGTTCACGACGGCGCTGGGCTACGGCCTGGTGGCCGCCGCGGCTGTCGCTCTCATCGGGGCGGGCATCGTCGCGTGGAAGCTTCCCGCGCGCCACGGCGCCGCACCTGAGGCTGAGGAGCCGCCGGGATCGCTGGCGGTTCAGGCGGAAGCAGGGGGATGACGGTGCGCGGCGGCCTCCGAGCCAGGCTGCTCGCCCCGCAAGGACCTGCGTCCTCCCCCCATCCCGCTTGGAATCTCCCCGCGACGGGCGTGCCTCAGGCGAGCGGCTTGACCTCCGCCCCGAGCCGGATCGCGTAGGCCGGCTGCACTGGGACCCGCTCCGGAAGGGTGATCCGCACGTGCCCGCTCTGGGTCGTGAGGTCGAGGCGCTCGTCGAGGCCGAGCAGGACCGGCTCGCGCACCCCGGAGAGGTCCACCCCGCGCAGGCCGAAGGACCTCTGCCCGGGCAGGTCGAGCAGGATCGCGTAGACGACATCGTCGCGCCGCGTGAAGCGGACCTGCGTCCCCTCGGTGGTCTCCGTCGCTGCGAGCGTCCAGGGCCGCGTGCCTCGCACCGCCTCGTGGCTCGCGGCCATCCAGGCGCCGAGGCCGCGCAGCGGGCGCGCCTGCTCCTCGGCGATGATCCCCTTCTCGTCCGGCCCGATGCCGATGAGGAGGTTGCCGTTCTTGGCGACGATGTCGCAGAACGAGCGCACGAGGTCCGTCGCGGTCACGATGTCCTGCGGGCGCTCGTTGCGGTTCGCGCCGAACGAGTGCCCGACGCCCCGCGTGGCCTCCCACTTCCCCTCCTGCGCGGTGTCGAACGAGGAGTACTCCGGCGTGCGGAAGTCGTAGTGGTTCGCGGAGGGGAACGTGAGCCCGCGCTTCTCCTCCGGGAGGTGCTGCCAGAGGAGCTGCATCAGACCGCCGGCCCCTCGGATGAACGCGTCCCCGACGGGGCCTCGCCGCGCGGACGGCTCGAGCCAGCGGTCGTTGACGACGCCTTCCGGGACGCTCTCGTAGTAGAAGGCGAACAGCTCGGCGAGGTTGCCGCCGGGCGGCCAGCAGATGTCGTTCCAGAGCACCGACGGCCGGTAGCGCTCGATCAGCTCGCGGACGTGGGCCGTGGCATACCGCTCGTAGGCAGGGTCCGCGGGGACGGCGAGCGCCGCGTCCGCGGCCTCGCGCATCACGGCGTCGTTCCACGGCCAGTCGTACCCGCCGGAGTAGTACAGGCCCATGCGCATGTCGCGGGCGCGGACGGCGCCCGTCAGGTCGCCGACGAGGTCGCGCTTCGCGTGGTAGGCGCCTTTCTTCGGGTTAAGGGTCGTGGCGGGCCAGAGCGTGAACCCCTCGTGGTGCTTGGTCGTGAGGACGACGTAGCCGGCGCCGGCGCCGGCGCAGAGCGCGGCGATCGCGTCGAGGTCGCAGTCCGCGGTCCCCGCGTCGAACGGCTCGACGAACCCGTCGTAGGCGAAGTCCGTGCCGTAGGTCTCGCGGTGGTGCCGCCACGTCGGCGAGCCTTCCACCTGCATCGAGTTGCGGTACCACTCGGCGTAGGGGTTGTCGCGAAAGAGGCCGGCCGGCCCCTCGTCCTTCAGGATCCGCTGGACGTCGTCCACTTGGGGCGCCCAGCCGGGCACCGAGAACAATCCCCAGTGGATGAAGACGCCGAGCTTGGCGTCGGCGTACCAGTCCGGGAGCGGGTGGGTCCGGACGGATTCCCAGGTCGGTTCGTACATCGATTCCTCCGTGTCTGACTCGGCCGCCACCTTCAGGATTCGATGAAGAACTCGAGCCCCGCCGACGCGGCGACGATCGCCTCGAGGTCCTTCTTGTGCATCGCGACGTACAGCGTGTTCTCGATCTTCTCGGCGGCCGTCGGCTTTGGCTTGTCCAGCGCCGCGATGGCCTCGTCCGACGGGTCGAGTCCGGCGAGAAGGTGGACCGTCCGTCGCGTGTCCGCGTAGGCGACGGACTCGGCGAAGCCGCGCCCGACGTCGCGGCCCTGCGCGTCGTGCAGGACGACAGCGCCTTCGCAGTACTGGGCGCCGTTGGCGAAGAACCCTGACTGCGCCTCGCTCACGATCGGCGTCATCGTGAAGACGGCGATGTCCTCGGGGACGCCCTCGGCAAAGCGGAACTCCCAGCGCGCCGGATACCAGGTGCCGGTCGGGGCGTACCGCGCGGGGTCCGGGGAGTGGTCGGCACGCACCCACTCCGTGACCTTCAGCGTCCCGCGCACGATCCGCGTCGCGCCGGCCGGGTCCATGTACGTGCCGGCCACGACGACCGTCATCGTTTCCGGCGGGGTCGTGCCGGTCTGCCGGTAGAAGGCGCGCCGGGCGTTCGCGTGCGGGTTGAAGACGGTGACCTGGTGGTCGCCGTCGAACTGGGCCATGAACCAGTCCCAGCCGCCCGGTGCGGGCTCGGACGCGTTGTTGGCCGCGCGCAGCACGGCCGAGCGCGGGACGCCGTCGATGGCTCCCCACTGGTGGTCGAACCAGAAGACGCCGCGGGCGAGCTCGATGCGCTCGCCGTCGAGCTCGATCCAGCTGCCGGCCGGGTCGAGCTGCAGCGCCGGGACCGAGTAGTACAGCGTCCCCATCCCGTCGACGCCCGGCATGCACCCTCCGTCGCCCTGGAGGAGGACCTGCTTGCCGGACGAGAAGGTGATCTCTGCGGCGAGGACGTGGGGCTCGTCGCCGCCCCGGTCCACTCCCCGCGCCGCGATGGTGAGCGGCAGGAGCTCGCCGCTTGTGTGGCAGCGGATGCTGTTGCGGCCCAGCCGATAGACGAACGGGTCGGCGTCCCAGCCGACGAGACCGCTCGTCCCGGCGAGCACTATGGGCGCCGCCTGCCAGTGGCGCCCGCCCGCCTCGCTGATCGCGAACTGCAGCTCGACCGTCTGGTTCTCGTCCTCGGTGAGCCCGAACCCGGCCGCCACCTCCGGCGGGTACATCGCCGTCTGGAAGAACATGAGCTCGACGCCGAATTCGCGCCCGTCCGCGCTCCAGCAACTCCCGACGAAGAAGTGCCAGCCGACCTGAGAGCGCAGCTGGGGCAGGTGGTCGCGGGGGAACTCGAGCCCGGCCGGCACGGGGACCGGGTCGTAGCCCACGCTGGCGGGCGGGCCCAGGAAGTTCATCCGGATGGCGTAGGCCTGGTGAGGTGAGAGGTCGCCGACCTCCTCCAGGAGCCGTCGATAGACGGCGTCGTAGCCGGGGCTGTGTGACAGCGGGTGCAGGAGCAGGTGCTCGATGAAGAGCCGCATGCGCTCGCCGTGCGCCCGCGGGCTGTTCTTTGGGCCCGCGAGCGCCGCGGCCGCCTGCGGCGGGACTGCGGCCGGGTCGAGCGTCTCCATCCAGAGCGCGCCCGCGAGGTCGGCGAGCGTCGCTGCGTCCAGCGCCGCCAGCGCCGTCGCAAGGTTAGAGGTGCCTGGTCGATCCGTCATCTCGTTCTTCCTCTCTGCGCGCCGGCGCTGCGGTGGCGCAGGCGGCGCTGCATCGTTCGTGGCGTCCCGCCGCGAATCTCTTCGCTACCGGCGGGTCGGCCGGCGTCAGGCTATCGTGGCGCTGCGAAGGGGACAAGACGCGCCTCGCCGCCGCCGCCGCCGTGACGCGTGGGCGGCCTCGAAGGTCAGGATCCCGCTCATCTCCATGGCCGACGTGTGCGTCAGTGAATAGAGTCGCCGGGGTCGCTCGAAGGCGGTGAGCTCGATGACAATCGCGGCGCTGCGAGCCATGCTCGTGGTCGCAGCCCGAAACCGCGTGCCTCGGCCGGATCGGTCCGGCCGAGATCTGCTCCACGCGCACCAGCTTCGGGTTGAACCGCGGCTTGTTGCGTTCGCCCTCGACGAAGTCGAACACGACATCAACTGGCCGATCGATGACGATCTCACCCTCGATGCGGGCCATGCGCGTTGCCCTCCTTTCGACCTGTGCGGCTCTGCGGCCCCGGGCACCCCCGTCGGCTGTCGTGCGGACGCCGCCGGTGAATGGCCTCCGGGAAGTAGCCGTACGCGGATTCCACGCCACCGTTCCCGCCGACCGAAGGCAGAGGGTCGCCCTGCGTGCAGTTCTAGCGGCCCGCAGGCGCGCCCTCGTGCGCCGGCACCCTGAAGGCGGGCACGCGCGCGGTGTGCGGCGCCGGCACGCCCTCCGGCCGGCTGTCGTCGCGAGCGTCGCGCGGGGGGGCTTCGCTTTCGCCGGCCGGCGGCCGGCGTCCCTCGATGCTCACGTTCGGGAGCCACTCGAGCCAGCGCGGCAGGTACCAGTTCCAGTCGCCCAGGAGCTCCATGCCGGCCGGCACGATGATCGTGCGCACGATGGTGGCGTCGAGGAAGATCGCGACGGCGAGGCCGAAGCCCATCTGCTGGAACATGGCGAGCTCGCCGGTCGCCATGCCGCCGAAAACGCAGACCATGATGGCCGCGGCGCCGGTGATGATGCTCGCCGTGCGGCCGATGCCGTGGGCCACGGCCTCGCGGGTGTCGCCGGTGGTGTCGAAGCGTTCCTTGATGCGCGTGAGCAGGAAGACCTGGTAGTCCATGGAGAGCCCGAAGAGCAGGCTGAAGAGGAAGAGCGGCACCCAGGCCTCGACGGAGTCGACCTGAGTGAAGCCGAGCAGGTCGGCACCGATGCCCTTCTGGAAGACGAGCACGAGGAGGCCGTAGGCGGCGCCGACCGAGAGCAGGTTCATGAGGATCGCCTTGGCCGCGATCACGAGCGAGCGGAAGGCGACGAGCAGGAGCACGAAGCTGAGGCTGAGCACCACCGCCAGGGCGATGGGCAGCCAGCGGTCGAAGAAGCCCAGGTAGTCGACGACGCCGGCCGTCGTGCCGGCGATGTACACGTGACTTGCGGTGGCGCCGAAGGCGGCCGGCACGACGCTGTCGCGCAGCTGCCTGACGATGTTCTGCGTCATCTCGGCGGCCGGGTCGCCGGCGAGCGGCACCGAGAGCACGGTGAGGTCGCCGGCCTCGCTCACGGCGACCTGCGCCGGCCCGAAGCGACCGTCGGCTTTGAGAGCGGTCTGGAGGCGGGCGACGCCGTCCGTGACGGCGACCGCGCCCGCCCGCCCGTCGATGACGATCTGCACAGGGTTGGCCTTGCCGAGCGAAAAGTCGCGGTCCAGCGCGTCCCAACCCTGCTTGGCGTACTGATCGTCCGGGTAGCCGGACGCGGTCATGCCGGTGCTGCCGGTCTCCATGAACAAGACGGGCGAGGCAGCCAGGAGGAGCAGGGTCACGGCGGCGGCGAGCCAGATCACTGGCCGCCGCATGATGCTGCGCGTGAGGCGCTCCCAAGCGCCGCCTTGGCCGTTGCCGTGGCGCAGGGCGAAGCGGCTCACGAAGGGCACGCGCACCGCGTTGACGCGGTCGCCAAGCAGGCTCATCAGCGCGGGGAGCAGGATGAGCGAGGTGAGCAGCGTGGTGGAGACGACGAGCATCGCACCGATGCCCATGCTGATGGTGAGGTCCATCGGCACGACGACCATGCCGAGCATGGCGAGCACGACGGTCATGCCGCTGAAGAAGACGGCCCGACTTGCGCTGGCTCCCGTGGCGGCGATGGCGTCGATCTTCTCGAGGCCGCGAGCGCGCTCTTCCCGATAGCGACTGATGATGAACAGGGTGTAGTCGATGCCGACGGCCAGCCCCATCGTCGTGAGGATGTTGAGCACGAAGGTGTTCATGGGGTAGAGCTGACCGATCAGGGCAGTGAGCACGAGCGCCAGAATGATGCTGAGGACGCTGAGGACCAACGGCATGAACGCGGCCAGCAGGGCGCCGAAGACGACGACCAGCACGACGAGCGCGGCCGGCAGGCCGAAGATCTCGGCCCTCTCCATGTCGCTCCTGGCGAGCTCGTTGCCCATCCGGTTAAGGCTGGCGGTGCCCGTCTGCTGAAGCGTGAAGCCCCCTCCCTGGCCGGCGGTGACGACCGCGTGCAGCGCATCGACGTTGTCGATGGCCGCGTTCAGGTCGCCCGCCATGACCACCTGGATGAGCATGGCGTGGCCGTCCTTCGAGACCATCGTCGGATCCTTGGTCTGGTAGTAGGTCGCCACGTCCTCGACGATGCCGTCGCCGAGATCGGCGATCTCGCCGGCGAGCTCGTTCACGTAGGCCTCGTAGGCTGCGTCTTCTGCCGTGCGGGCGGCGGAGCGCACGATCACGAGCTCGGACATCTTCTGCGCGCCGGTCATGCGGTCCTGGATGAGCTCCAGACCGATCGTGCTGTCGGGCTGCTGGCCGTGCTGCTTCGACGCCGAGGTGAGGCCGTTGTCAGGGAGCGAGCTCATGCTGAGGACGGCGACCACGATGACGGTCACCCAGATCCCCAGAGTGCGCCACGGGTGGGCGGCGCTGCTGCGGGCGAGGCGCTCGGTGAACGAGGCGGTGCGTCCGCCGGACTTGGTCGTTTCGGTGGATTCCATCGGGTCTCCTCTGTCCGGTTGCCCTCTCTCGTGAGGGCCTTCGTGAACATGAGTGGCTCTACGCGACGGCCTGTGACAGCTCCAGCCAGTAATCCTTGGGCGGCAGCAGCTGCTCGGATGATGACGCGCGCTCGCTGCGCGGTCGTGCGCAGCCGGGCGTATTCGGCGGGCAGATCGATGCCCTGCACCAGCCGGCGCATGCGGCAACGACAGGCGCCCGTGGGGTTGGCCAGGGCGCAGTGCCCGCTCATGAAGCCGCCGGACGCGTCATGAGGACCCGTTTGACCGCGGCGTGCGCCGCCGCTACAAT
>CAIOZS010000212.1 GCA_903862845.1 uncultured Thermoleophilia bacterium | reverse complement strand
CTGGCGGAGCACACCTCAGACCTCGTCTGGCTGATGGACATGGACATCAAGACCACCTACCAGAGTCCCTCGGCAGAAAAGCTGCGCGGCTACACGTCCCAGGAGATCAGGGATCTGCCGCTGGAGAAGAACCTCACGCCGGAGTCGCTCAGATTGGCGCTGACGGTATTCTCCGAGGAGCTCCCGAAGTTCGCGGCCGACCCGGGCTACAACCCCGTCCACAAGCTGGAACTTGAGTACTACCGCAAGGACGGCAGCACATTCTGGTCGGAGAACAAGTTCAGCGTCATCAGGGACGGCGACGGCAAGCCCGTCTCCATACTGGGTGAGGGACGTGACGTCACCGAGCGCAAGCTGGCGGAGAAGGCGCTGGCGCGGCTGAACGCAGAGCTGGTGAGCGAGGCCGCCGCGCTCGCCGAGGCCAACGCCACGATCACGCGCATCGCCGCCACGGATCACCTTACGGGCCTCGCCAGCCGGCGCCACTTCTATGAGTCCCTCGAAAAGGCGATCTCGCTGGCGCGCCGCCACGGGTACCACCTGGCGCTCGTGAGCTTCGACCTCGACGGCCTCAAGCGGGTCAACGACAGCGCCGGTCACAGGGCCGGCGACGAGGTGCTCGCGTGCTTCGCCACGCTGCTCGCCATGCTATGCCGCGCCGAGGACCTGCCGGGCCGCCTCGGCGGCGACGAGTTCTGCGTGCTGCTGCCGGGCGTCGAGCTGGACGGGGGGCGCGGTCTCGCCGAGCGCGTGCTGGCGGCGGTGCGCACCAGCGCGGTGCTCGCGGAGCGTGGCATCACGGTCAGCGCCGGGGTCGCGCAGTGGGTGCCCGATGAGCCCCCCGACGACCTCCTGCGGCGCGCCGACGATGCGCTCTACGCCGCCAAGCGCAGCGGCGGCGACGCCGTATCGGGCGCTCGCTGACCCGTCGACCCGGCGCCCGGCTGCTCCTTCGGCACTCGCCAGCAAGGTACACTGGGGAGGGAGCGGGCACAGCAGGCGAAAGGCGACGATGGACCACCAGCCGCGGCCAGAAACCGGACGCGACACCACTACGCGACTCGAGGGCGAGCAGGCCACGCGACTGGCCACGGAACACGCCGCCGACCTGCTGAGGCTCATGCACGACGGCCTCTCGATACTCACCCCCGAGGGCGTGCACATCGACGCGAACCCCGCCCTCTGTGAGATGACAGGCTTCTCACGCGAGGAGCTCGTCGGCGCCGGCGTGCCGCATCCGTATTGGCCGCCAGAAGAATACCCCGCGATCGAGCAGGCCCTGCTGCAGGCGACAGAGGGGCGCTCGGGCACCTTCGAGCTGACCTTCATGCGCAACGGCGGCGAGCGCTTCCCCGTGCTCGTGACCCCCTCGCTGGTGACTGACGAGAAGGGCGCCGTGGTCGCCGTCTTCGCCACGGTCAAGGACCTGACCGAGCTCCAGCGCGCGCAGCACGAGCTCCAAGAGAGCGAGCAGGAGCATCGCGTGCTCTTCCAGACCATGCCCCAGGGCGTCGTCTACCAGGACGCCGACGGCCGCATCACCTCGGCCAACCCGGCCGCGGAGCGGATCCTCGGCCTCACCCTCGGCCAGTTGCAGGGCCGCACCCCGATGGATCCGGGTTGGCGCAGCATCCACGAGGACGGGTCGGACTTCCCTGCGGCCGACTACCCGGTGAACACCGCCCTCCGCACGGGGCACCCCGTCGGCGAAGTCGTGATGGGGGTGTTCGACCCGCGCAGCG
Source organism: uncultured Thermoleophilia bacterium (assembly GCA_903862845.1). Taxonomy (GTDB): domain Bacteria; phylum Actinomycetota; class Thermoleophilia; order UBA2241; family UBA2241; genus CAIXSE01. The sequence goes on along the minus strand of CAIOZS010000212.1, from coordinate 23,104 downwards.
GCACTTGTACCTGGGTCATCGTCAACGCCGTGCCTCAGTTCCACCCCGGCGAAGCGTCGCCGTACCGGGTCTTCGCGACCTTCGACGACATCACCGAGACCAGGGAAGCCGGGGAGGTCAAGCGCCTCAATGCCGAGCTAAAGCAGGCCCACACACTGCTTGAGGAGACGCAGGAGATCAGCCGCCTCGGGGGCTGGGAGTACGACGTCGCCGACCGTCACCTGACCTGGACCGAGGAAGTCCGCCGCATCTTCGGGGTAGGCCCCGACTACGACCCCAACGACGCGATTCCCGACGCAGGCTCCTCCATGACGCAGAGCGCGCCGCTGTTCGGGCAGGCCTTCCGCCGGGCCGTCGAGACGGGCGAACCCTACGACCTCGAAGTGGAGCTCGAGCGCGCCGACGGCGCCCACATCTGGGTACGCTCGATCGGGCGCCCTGTCCTCCTGAACGACGCGGTTGTGAGCGTCGTCGGCAGCATCATGGATATCACCGAGCGCAAACAGGCCGAAGAGGCGCTGCTCCGGAGGAGCGACGAGCTCGAGCGCCAGCAAGAGCTCCTTGCCACGCTGCTCGACACCATCCCCACCCCGGTCTTCTACAAGGACGCCTCCGGTGTCTACCTCGGCTGCAACCAGGCGTTCGAGCGGCTCCTGGGCCGGGAGCGCGACGAGATCGTCGGCAAGACCGCCGCCGACCTGGGCCCGCCGGAGATCGCGGAGAGGTACGACGCGATGGACTTGCGCCTGCTCGAGCAGGCCGGCACGCAGACCTACGAGTGGCCGGTCAAGGCGGCCGACGGCACCCTGCACGATGTGGTCTTCAACAAGGCGACGTTCAGCGGCTCCGGCGGGCAGGTCGCGGGGCTCATCGGGGTGATCCTCGACATCACCGAGCGCAAGCGGATGGAAGAGGCGCTGCTCGAGAGCGAAGAGCGCTTGCGCAGCCTGTTCGCGACGATGGCCGAAGGCGTCGTCCTGTTCGCCGCGGATGGTGAGATCATCAGCGCCAACCTCGCCGCCGAGAGCATCCTCGGGCTCACGCGTTCCCAGATCCAGGAAAGCGCCTACGACAGCCCCCAATGGGAGCTGCGGCGCCCCGACGGCACGCCGCTGCCGATGGAGGAGATGCCCGGGGTCCGCGCCACGCGGGAGAAGCGCGCCGTGAAGGACGTCGTCACGGGCTTCACGCAGGCGGACGGCGCGGTCTCCTGGATCAATGTCAGCGCCGCGCCGCTCCTCGATGCCGCCGGCCGGGTCGAGGGCGTCGTCACTTCCTTCACCGACATTACCGAGCGCAAGCGGATGGAAGAAGCGCTGCGGCAGAGCGAAGCGGAGCTGCGGACGCTGATCGATACCCTTCCCGATCTGGTCTGGCTGAAAGATCCCAAAGGGGTCTACCTGTCCTGCAATCGGCGCTTCGAGAGCTTCTTCGGGGCGCCCGAGAAGGACATCGTCGGAAAGACGGACAACGACTTTATGGACGCCGACCTGGCAGACTTCTTCCGGCAACACGATAGAGCAGCCGCGGCCGCCGGGATCCCCACGGCGAACGAAGAAGAGATCGTGTTCGCGGGCGACGGCCACAGAGAGATCCTCGAGACGATCAAGACGCCCATCCACGCGAGCGACGGCCGACTCCTCGGGGTTCTGGGCGTCGGCCGGGACATCACCGCGCGCAAGCGCGCGGAAGAGGCGCTGCGCCACAGCGAAGAGCGTTTCCGGCGCGTCTCCGCGGCCACCTCCGACTTCGCCTACTCCTGCGTCAAGCCGCCGGGAGGCTCCTTCGCCTTCGATTGGCTGACGGGCGCCGTGGAGCGCATCACCGGCTGGAGCCGCGAGGAGCTGCTCGCGTGGGGTTGCTGGAAGCGTCTCGTCCTCGAGGAGGACGTGCCGCTCTTCGAAGAGCGCGTCATCGGCCTCGCGCCCGGTGAGTCCGGCGTCTGCGAGCTGCGCATCCGCGACAAGCAGGGCGCCGTGCGCTGGCTCGCGGCCTACAGCGAGACCGAGCAGGACGCCGAGGACCCGGCGGTGCATCGCCTGTACGGGGCCTGCCAGGACATCACCGCGCGCAAGCGCGCCGAGGAGGCGCTGCGGGAGAGCGAGGCATGAGCTCTTCCGCGGGCCGCGCTTACACTTCTTCGGCCCTGCCGGCGCCGCGACGCCGGAGCAGCCACCAGACGAGCGCGCCCGCGGCGATCACCCCGGCGATGACGAGGCCGATGACGAGGCCGGTGCTGCCACCGCCGCCGGCGCTCGCCGCGCCGGCGGCGGCCTTCGGCCCGACGTTGATGTAGCTCTTGGGCAGCGAGTCGTAGAACACCGGTCCCTGATCGTTGTAGTACGGCGTCCAGCCCGTCCACTTCTGCACGTTCACGGCCTGCAGGTAGTCGAAGTAGGTGAGCACGTTCTGCGGGTTCTCCGCGTACATCACCTCCTGCATGCGGTAGATGAGCTGGGCACGCTTCTGCGCGTCCAGCTCCCGTCCCTGGGCGACGCAGAGCCCGTCGAACTCGGCGCTTGACCAGTAGACCTCGTTCCAGTAGCCGATCTGGCTGGTCGTGAAGCACTGCAGCGTCGAGCCGGGGTCGTTGTAGCCGTCCCAGAACCACAGGATCATGTCGTAGTCGGGCGCCGGGGCGTTGCCGCTCCAGGCATACATGGCATCGCTGGCGGCGCCGTTGTCGACGACCTCGAAGACGATCTTCAGGCCGAGCTGCTGGAACCAGCCCGTGAGAAGCTTGCCCTCGGCCTGCGTCGAGGTGGATTCGGCGAGCGCCCAGAGGCGCAGCGAGATGGGCTTGCCCTTCTTGTCCTCGCGGATGCCGTCGCCGTTCGTGTCTCTGTAGCCGGCCGCGTCGAGGAGCGCGTTTGCCTTGGCGATGTCGTAGGTGCGCTTGACGCCGGCGGGCGGCTCCCAGTGAAAGTCGGGGTCGCGCCAGGTGTTGGTCGTGATCATCGTGTAGCCCGGCGTGGCGCGTCCGTTGTAGACCAGCGAGACGATCTTGTCGCGGTCGATCGCGTAGTCGAGCGCCACGCGAAAAGCGGGGTCGCGCAGCACGGGGTTGCCCTTCGAGTGGGGGCTGTCGTAGCAGTTGTAATCAACGTAGTCCCAGTTGATGTAGTTGTAGGCGATGGCCTTGAGGTCGGGGTCGCCCTGGAGCCCGGGGAACTGCGCGGAGGGCACCCCTTGAGCCGCGTCGATGGTTCCGGCGCGCAGGTCCTGGGTCATCGTGTCGGGGTTCGTGTAGGCCTGGAAGATGATCTCGTCGACCTTGGGCCGGCCCCACGAGGGGACGCTGTTCCCCCAGTAGTCGGGGTTCCGCACCAGCTTCGCGTAGTCGCCGTTCTTGAACTCGGTGACCTGGAAGGGGCCGCTGCCCACGATCGGCAGCTTGTTGACGTAGCTCCTCTCCAGAGTGGCCGGCTTTACCGACCCCCAGATGTGCTCGGGGATGACGTAGACGTACACGTAGAGCATGTCCGCCTTGGGCGCCGACATCGTGAACCTCACGGTGGTGTCGTCGAGCGCCACGGCCTTCTTGATGTCCTTGACCGCCTGCAGGTACGACGTGAGCCCGTTGGCGATGATCACGTTGTACGAGAAGGCGACGTCCCTCGCGGTCAGCGGCTGTCCGTCCTGCCATTTCACGCCGGGGCGGATCTTGACCGTCCAGGTCAGGCCGTCGGACGAGATGCCGCCGTTCGCTTTGGTGGGCAGGGCGGCCGCGAGCTGCGCGTTCGGGCGGCCGTCGAAGCCCATGCCGAACAGGCGGTCGTAGGCGATGAGCAGAATCTCGGAGGCCGCGCTCTCGACGCCGATGAACGGGTTGAGGTTGTCGGGGCCGACGGTCCAGCCGATGTTGAGGGTAACGTTGCCGGCCGCCGGCGAGGGCGCCGCGGTGGCAGCGGGCGCTGACGCGAGCCCCCAGGCCAGGCAGGCGGCGGCCGCCAGGGCCGCCGCCGCCGCGACCAGCGCAAGCGCTCCCCGTGTGATCCTCATGGTCCCCGCCCCCCGTCTGGACGATGCTGAATGCGCTGTGGACAAGCTCGCCAGCATGGTACACAACGACGCGGAACCTCGCGAGGGCCGCCTCACCGCGGCCGGGCGCCGGCCAGGCCGGCGTACTCCGCCGCGGCAAACACCGGCGCCCCGCGGAACATCGTGAGCCGCACCTCCGCCTCGTGGGTCCGCTCTGGCGGAAGCGCCAGGATGTCCGCGCTGAGCACCACGAGGTCTGCCGACTTGCCCGGCTCGAGCGAGCCCGTCTCGTGCTCGAGGAAGTTGGCCCGGGCGCCGTTGACGGTGAAGGCGGCGATGAGCTGCTCGACGCCGACCGCCTCCTCCGGCCAGAGCTCGGAGCTGGACTCGGGCTGCAGGGGGTCGCGCCGCAGCGCGCCGCGCTGGATGGCCAGCAGCGGGTCGGGCGGCGGCGAGACCGGGAAGTCGCTGGCCGCCGTCACGAGGACGCCGTGCTCGAAGAAGCTCCGCATCGGGTATTGGTGAGCGGCGCGGTCGTCGCCGAGAAACGGCCGGTAGATCTGTGCGTCGTACGCGGCGTCCTTGGCGAACCAGTATGGCTGCGTCGCGGCCGTCACGCCGAGGTCCGCCATGCGCGCGTAGTCGCGCGGGTCCACCAGCTGCAGGTGCGTGAGGATGTCGCGAGCGTCGTCGCGCCGGCCTCGCGGGCGGGCGGCCGCGATAGCGTCGAGGCTCAGCGAGACGGCCGCGTCGCCGATCGCATGGTAGTGGAGCTGGAAGCCCGCGGCGGCGGCGGCCACCGAGACCTCGATCAGCCGCTCGGGTTCCCATACGGGGGCGCTGCGAAAGCCCGGCCGGTCGGCGTACGGCGTTGACACGTAGCCGGTGTGCGACTCGAGCACGCCGTCGGTGAAGAGCTTGACGGCGGCGGTGCGCACCAGCGGGCCCGCGTCGCGGGCCCGCTCCCCCACCGCCCCGGCGACCAGCTCTGCAGCCGGGCGGCCGGGGTCCAGCTCCACCGAGATGCAGTACCGCGCCGTGAGCTCGCCCAGCTCCTCCAGACTGCGATACGCCGTGAACATCGCCTCGCCCGGGCTGAGCCCCGCCTCGTGCAGCAGCGTCAGGCCGTAGCGCGCGGCGATCTCACGCTGGAAGTGCCGCAGCCCGGCGATCTTGGCGGCCGCGTCGTACTGCGGCAGCACCGCTTCCACCCACGGCCAGGCCTCGCGCAGCAGACCCGAGGGCGAGCCGCCCGGCAGCCGCTCGACGACGGCGCCATCCCACGGCGGATCGTCTGACCCGACTCCCAGGAGACGCAGAGTGGCGCTGTTCACCCACTGCGAGTGCTGGCTGTCGTCGAACAGCGAGACGGGCCGGTCGGCGACGACGGAGTCGATCGCCGCCGCCGTCATCTCGCTCTCCGGCACATCCGTCGGGAACCAGCCCCCGCCGCGGTACGCCGGCATCTGCGGACGCTCGGCGGCGAAGCGCGCCAGCGCGTCGAGACAGTCCCGCAGCGAGCGGCAGCCCGAAAGGTCGACCTCGTAGAGCGCGCTGGTGCAGAACTTCGGGTGCAGGTGCGAGTCGACAAAGCCGGGGAGCACGAGGCGGCCATCGAGGTCGACGACCTCCGTGCGCGGGCCGCGGAGCGCCGCCACCTCGGGGGCGCTCCCCACCGCGGCGACGCGCCCGTCGCGCAGCGCCACGGCCGCGTGCCGCGAACGGCCTGCATCGACCGTGTACACGACGCCGTTCGTGAGGATGAGGTCGGCGTCCGTGACCGTGCCCACCGAGGATTCACCCCTCCCAGGGATTCAAGAGCTCGACGCCGGCACGACAAAGACCTCGCAGATCACGCAGGCGTCAGGCAGGTAGTTCACCGGGACACCAGGCGGCCGGGATCGTCATCGCGCTCGATCTGCAGATCGACGCCAAACAGAGGAGGATCGCGGAGGAACGACACGAGGTCCTGCCGGCGCGTCGAGATCTTCTTGAAGTCCTCGATGCCGATCACCACCACCACCTGCCTTCCCCGCCGCGTGATGATCTGAGGGATGCCGGCCTTGGCTCTGTCGACGAGCTCGCTCAGGCGGTTCTTGGCATCCTGAAGTGGCCACGTGGTCCCCTTCATGACCCACTCCCTTCATCTTGACTAGCTATTCATGATGCCACACCACCCGCCGGATGCCCACGTCCCCCGGCTCCCCTCCGCCCGCTGCTCACGGAGATGGCCGCGCCAGATGCTGCCGCCCGAATCTGCGCCGCGCCCGTGAACTTCGTGCGGCGCGGCCACCGCGGCCGCCGCTGCGGGGTAGTGCTGTGAGGGAAGATGAGAAGATCGGGCGGATCCTTGTCTTCCCCCCGGCAACCGAGCCTGTGGACGGCCGCGGGCGGGGCGACAGTCAAGGAATCCTTGTCTTCCCCTATCGCACTACCCCGCACCGGGGCCGCCGGAACCCGCCCGCCTTTCCTTATCTTACCGGTTCGCGACCTGCCGCCGCGGCCGCCCGGCGCCCGCTCCCTGACCGCCTCGCGGGCGCGGCGTGCGTGTGGACGCGAACACAATCGAACAGCTATAATCGCCGGGTCCCCACGCGGGACGCCGCGTCTGCTGTCACCCACTGATCCTAGGCCTGCCGCGATTCTGGCGAAGGAGTACGTATGTCGGGCACACCCCCCAAGTCCACCGGCGCTGCCCTCGTGCTGGGCGGAGGCGTCGCCGGCATCCAGTGTTCGCTCGATCTGGCGGAGGGGGGGTACAAGGTCTATCTGGTCGAGAAAGCGCCGGCCCTCGGCGGCCACATGGCGCAGCTCGACAAGACCTTCCCCACCAACGACTGCTCGATGTGCACGCTGGCGCCGAAGCTGGTCGAGGCCGGCCGGCACCTCAACATCGACATCATCACCAACTCCGAGCTCACCGGGCTCGAAGGCGCGCCCGGCGCCTTCAAGGCCAAGGTGTACCACCACGCGCGCTTTGTCGACCCAGACCTCTGCACGAGCTGCGGCGAGTGCGCGCCCGTGTGCCCCGTCAAGGTCCCCGACCAGTACAACGAAGGCCTCAGCGAGCGCAAGGCCATCTACAAGCTGTATCCGCAGGCCATCCCCAACACCTACGCGATCACCAAGAAGGGCCACAGCCCGTGCAAGCGCGCCTGCGCCGTGCACACGAGCGCGCAAGGCTATGTGGCCCTCATCGCCGACGGCCGCTTCGCCGAGGCGTACACGGTGGCCGCCGAGCCCAACCCGTTCGCCGCCGTCTGCGGCCGCGTCTGCACGCACAAGTGCGAGACCGACTGCACGCGCGGCGAGGTCGAAGAGCCCATCGCCATCGCCGGCCTCAAGCGCTTCGTCAGCGACTTCGCCTTTGACAACGTACCGCTGCCCGAGAAGGCCGCGGTCACGTTCAAGGAGAAGGTCGCGATCGTCGGCGCGGGCCCCAGCGGTCTTACCGCCGCCCGCGATCTCGCCCTCCTCGGCTACCAGACGACGGTGTTCGAGAGCAAGCCCGAGCCCGGCGGCATGCTGCGTTTCGGCATCCCCGAGTACCGCCTGCCCAAAGCCGCCCTGCAGCAGGACATCGACCGCATCCTCGCGCTCGGCGTCGACCTGCAATGCGGCAAGGCCGCCGGCACAGACTTCACTGTCGACGGCCTCCTGAAGAAGGACGGCGGCTACAAGGCCGTGTACCTGGCCGTCGGCCTCCAGGGCGGCCGCACCCTGCCGATCCCCGGCGCCGACGCCAAGGGCGTCCTCGACGCCGTGAGCCTGCTCAAGGCGGCCACGCTCGGCGAGACGGTCGACATGGGCAAGAACGTCGTCGTCATCGGCGGCGGCGACGTGGCCTTCGACGCCGGCCGCACGGCCCTGCGCCTGGGCGCCGAGAAGGTCACGATCAACTGCATCGAGGACGACCAGAGCGTGCCGGCCAGCGACGATGAGCTCAGCGAGGGCCTCGACGAGAGCATCGCCTTCAACTGCTCGTGCATGCCGTCGCGCGTCCTCACCGACGCTGCGGGCCGCGCCTGCAAGGTCGAGTTTCTCGCCTGCTCGCTGGGCGCCCCCGACGAGCGTGGCTGGCGCCCGCCGCTGGCCATCGCCGGCTCGGAGCACGAGCTCGACTGCGACACCGTCATCTTCGCCATCGGCCAGAGCATGGCCCTCGATTTCCTCGAAGGCTCCAAGGGCATCCGCGTCGAGAAGGGCCAGATCCTCACCGACAAGGCCACGCTGGGCACCGGCAAGAAGGGCGTGTTCGCCGGCGGCGACGCCGCGGCCAGTGCCCCGTGGACGGCCATCGAGGCCGTCGCCGCGGGCCGTCGCGCGGCGCGCAGCATCCACAACTTCCTGCGCGGCGAGAACCTGCTGCCCGTCCACGACGAGTCCATGGACGAGGCCAAGCCCGACGACGACGTGCTCGCCAAGACCGCGGTCATGGCGCGCCTGCCGATGCCGCACCTGCCGGGCGCGGCGCGCAAGGTCACCTGGGACGAGGTCAACACCGGCTTCAGCGAAGAGCAGGCCGTGGCCGAGGCCAAGCGCTGCCTCAACTGCGCCATCTGCTCCGAGTGCATGGAGTGCGTGCGCGCCTGCGGGCCCGGCGCCCTGCTTCACGGCGAGCGCGACCAGGAGATGGATCTCGATGTCGGCGCCGTGGTGCTGGCCGCGGGCTTCGACCTGTACGACCCCGGCGCCAAGAGCGAGTACGGCTACAGGCGCTACCCCAACGTGCTCTCGGCGCTCGAGTACGAGCGCATGCTGAGCGCCTCCGGCCCCACCATCGGCGACGTCAAGCGCCCCTCCGACGGGGCGCACCCCAAGAAGGTCGCCTTCATCCAGTGCGTGGGCTCGCGCGACCAGGAGCACGAGTACTGCTCCAGCGTCTGCTGCATGTATGCCAACAAGCAGGCGATGCTCACCATCGACCACGTGCCCGACTGCGCCCCCGAGGTCTTTCTCATGGACATGCGCGCCCAGGGCAAGGGCTTCGACGCCTTCTACCAGCGCGCCCTCGACAAGGGCGTCAAGTTCATCCGCTCGCGGCCCAGCTACGTCAAAGAAGACCCGCACTCGGACGACCTCCTCATAAGCTGGGAGGACGAGGGCGGCAGGCTGCACGAGAGCCGTTACGACATGGTCGTGCTCTCGGCCGGCCTGGAGCCTGCGCGCAAGGCGCAGGAGGCGGCCGGCCACCTCGGCATCGCCCTCAACCGCCACGGCTTCTGCGAGCTGCACGAGCTCGAGCCGCTGGCCACCAGCCGCGAGGGCGTCTTCGTGGTGGGCCCGTTCGCCGAGCCCAAGGACATCCCCGATTCGGTCGCGCAGGCCTCGGCCGCGGCGGCCAAGGTCATGACCGGCCTCGCCGATTCACGGGGCACGCTCACCGTCGACAAGGAGTACCCCACCGAGCGCGACGTCAGCGGCGAAGAACCGCGCGTCGGCGTCTTCGTCTGCCACTGCGGCAGCAACATCGCCGGGGTCATCGACGTCGAGAACGTCGCCGAGTACGCCATGAGCCTGCCCGGCGTGGAATACGCCACCGACACCATGTACACGTGCTCCAGCGACAGCCTCACGCTGATCCGCGAGAAGATCGAGGAGCACCAGCTCAACCGCGTGGTCGTGGCGAGCTGCACGCCGCGCACCCACGAGCCCATCTTCCAGGACACCCTGCGCGAGGCGGGCCTCAACCCCTTCCTCTTCGAGATGGCCAACATCCGCGATCAGGCGAGCTGGGTGCACAACCTCGAACACGCCAAGGCCACGGGCAAGGCGCGGGACCTCGTGAGGATGTCGGTGGCACGCGCCCGCCTGCTCGAGCCGCTGTTCAAGATCGACGTGCCGCTGACCCACGCGGCCGTGGTCATCGGCGGCGGCATCGCCGGCATGACCACGGCGTGCGCGCTCGGCGACATGGGTCACGAGACCCACCTCATCGAGCGCACGGGCAAGCTCGGCGGCCTCGTGCTCGAGCTCGGCGACACCATCAAAGGCAACGACCCCGCCGCGCTCGTCGAGCGCCTCGAGCAGAAGCTCGTCGACAACCCTCACGTGAAGATCCACCTCGAGGCCGAGCTCGCCGACTTCCACGGCTTCATCGGCAACTTCTCGGGGGTGATCAAAGAGAAGGACGGCAAGCGCACGCCGGTCGATCACGGCGTCGTCGTCGTGGCCACCGGCTCGCGCGAGGACCGCCCCGCGCTCTACGGCCTCGGCGAAAACCCGAAGGTCGTCACCGGGCTCGACCTGGAGCGCCTGCTCAAAGAAGATGACCCGGCGCTCAAGGACGTCAGGTCGGTAGGCTTCGTGCTCTGCGCCGGCTCGCTCGACGAGATGCACCCGTACTGCTCGCGCACCTGCTGCCAGCAGAGCATCAAGAACGCCATCCGCCTCAAGGAGCAGGATCCGCGCCGGCCCGTGTACGTCTGGTTCAAGGAGATTCGCACCTTCGGCCTGCTCGAGGAGTACTACACCAAGGCGCGTGAGCTCGGCGTCATCTTCACGCGCTACGACAACGACACGCTGCCGCGGGTCAGCGCCGGCGAGAGCGGCTCGGTGTCGGTCGCCTACCGCGACCCGTACCTGCGCCGCGACGTCGAGATGCCGCTCGACCTGCTCGTGCTGGCCACGGCGGCCGTGCCGGCCGCCGGTGGCAGCGAGCTCAGCAAGCTGCTCAAGGTGCCGCTCACCGGCGACGGCTTCTACCTCGAGGCGCACGTCAAGCTGCGCCCCGTCGACTTCGCCAGCGAGGGCATCTTCCTCTGCGGCTCGGCGCACTACCCCAAGGGCCTCGAAGAGGCCATCAGCCAAGGGTACGCCGCCGCGGGACGGGCGGCCGGGATCCTGGCCAAGCCCGTCATCAAGGCCGGCGGCGTGGTCGCCGAGGTCGACGAAGACAAATGCGCGGCCTGCCTCACGTGCGTGCGCATCTGCCCCTACGAGGTGCCGATCATCGACCTCGAGACCAAGAAGGCCAAGATCGAAGCGGCCGCCTGCCAGGGCTGCGGGGTCTGCGTCAGCGAATGCCCCGTGAAGGCCATCACCCTGCACCACTACACAGACGCGCAGATCTTCGCCAAAGAAGAGGCGCTTTTCATGGAGGTGAGCTGAGATGGCCGAGCCTGCAGCCGTCGTCGAAGAGACGGCCGAGGCGCCGAAGAAGCCGGTCGACCCCACCTTCGAGCCCGAGATCATCGTGTTCGCCTGTCATTACTGCGCCTATGCGGCGGCCGACCTGGCGGGCAGCATGCGCCTCCAGTACCCCAGCAACATCCGCATGATCAAGCTGCCCTGCACGGGCAAGCTCGAGGTCATCCATCTGCTCAGGGCCATCGAGGCCGGCGCCGACGGCGTGTATGCGGCCGGCTGCCTCGAGGGCGAGTGCCACTATCTCAAGGGCAACCTCTGGGCGCGCAAACGCGTCAACCACGTCAAGGACCTGCTCGCCGAGCTGGGCATCGAGCCCGAGCGCGTCGAGATGTACAACATGTCGTCGGCCATGGGCGCCAAGTTCGCCGAGGTCGCCACCGAGTTCACGCAGCGAATCAAGGAGCTCGGGCCGAATCCCGTGAAACGCGAGGGCGTGAGCCCGCACGCCGCCGCCCGCGAAGCGCTCGGCGGCGTGGCCATGCCCGAAGACCCCCAAGAAGCGTCTGCCGCGGCCACCGTCGAGGAAGGACTCGCAGAATGATCACCGCCGAACGCAAACCCCTCGACGAGATCCTGAAGCTCGTCGGCGACCAGAAGAAGGTGCTCGTCGCCGGCTGCGACACCTGCGTCGCCATCTGCCTCACCGGCGGCGAGAAAGAGGCGGAGATCCTCGCCAGCGAGCTGCGCATCCTCGCCGAGAAGGACGGCCGTGCCGTGGAGGTCGAGCACACGGCGGCCATCCGCCAGTGCGAGTGGGAGTACCTCGACATGATCGCGGGCAAGGTCGCGGCCGCCGACCTCGTGCTCAGCATGGCCTGCGGCATCGGCATCCAGAGCATGGCCGAGAAGTTCGCCCCCAAGATCGTCGTGCCGGCCGTGAACACCAACATGCTCGGCATGCCGCAGGAGCACGCCGTATGGCTCGAGCGCTGCGGCGCCTGCGGCGAGTGCGTGATCGGCGAGACGGCCGGCATCTGCCCCGTGGTGCGCTGCAGCAAGAGCCTCATGAACGGCCCCTGCGGCGGCTCGCACGACGGCAAGTGCGAGGTCACGACGCCGGAGAAGGAGGACCTCGACTGCGCCTGGGCGCTGATCTGGGACCGCCTCAAGGCCCAGGGCCGTGAAGAGATGATGTTCGTCAACCGGCCGCCGAAGAACTGGAGCAAGAGCAGCTCCGGCGGCCCCCGCAAGATGGTGCGTGAGGAGGCGAAGCCGGTATGACCGCCACTGAGTACAAGGCCGGCAGCAACCTCGAGAAGGTCCTCAGCTCGGGCAGGTTCGCGGTCACCGGCGAGTGCGGCCCGCCGAAGGGCGCCGACGTCACCGTGATCGAGGAGAAGGCCAAGATCCTCAAGGGCTACGTCGACGCCGTCAACATCACCGACAACCAGACCGCTGTGGTCCGCGTGTGCTCCATGGCGTCGGGCTACACGGCTCAGCAGAACGGCCTCGAGGCGATCATGCAGATGACCTGCCGCGACCGCAACCGTCTGGCGATGCAGGCCGATATCCTCGGCGCCGCCACCCTGGGCCTCAAGAACATCCTCTGCCTCACCGGCGACCACATGAGCTTCGGCAATCACCCCGAGGCCAAGGGCGTGCACGACCTCGACTCGCTCAACCTCATCAAGATGTACAAGGACATGCGCGACGAGAAGAAGTTCCAGTGCGGCGAGGAGATGACGGTCGCGCCGCCGCTGTACATCGGCTGCGCCGAGAACCCCTTCGCCGACCCCTTCGAGCTGCGCGCCCTGCGCCTCAAGAAGAAGATCGAGGCCGGCGCCGACTTCGTCCAGACCCAGTGCATCTTCAACGTCCCCAAGTTCAAGCTGTGGATGGAAGAGGTCCGCGCGCTGGGCCTGCACAAGGAGATCAAGATACTCGCCGGCATCACCCCGCTCAAGGGCGTCGGCGGGGCGCGTTACATGCAGAAGTTCGTCCCCGGCATCGACGTGCCGCAGGACATCGTCGACCGTATGGCCGCCTGCGAGAAGGGCGCCCCGTCGCAGGCCGAGGGCAAGAAGATCGCCGTCGAGATGATCAAGGAATTCACCGAGATCGAGGGCGTCGCCGGCGTGCACATCATGGCCATCGAGTGGGAGATCGCCGTGCCCGAGATCGTCGAGGCGGCCGGCTTGATGCCGCGGCCGGCCGTGGCTTAGGGGGTCGGCATGACGACCTGCACCATCAGCCCGCTCCTCGCCGAGAACGTCGGTACAGGCTGCGGCGAGAACGCCTACAAGTGCTACCAGTGCAAACGCTGCACCAGCGGCTGCCCGGTGGCGCCGTACGCCGAGATGCACCCGGCGATGATCATGCGCGCCGTGCAGCTCGGCCAGCTCGACCTGGTCTTCGACGACAAGTTCATCTGGCTGTGCACCGGCTGCGAAACCTGTACCACCCGCTGCCCCCAGGGCATCGACATCGCCGCCGTCATGGACGAGCTCAAGATCATCGCGCGGCGCGACGGCCGCATCCCGGCGGGCACGCCGTCGGCGGCCATGCTCAAGCTCAACTACGACTCGTTCGTGCGCTGGGGCCGCATGTGGGAGGTCGAGCTCATCGCCCGCGACGTGCTCAAGCGGCCGAAGAGCGTGACGTCCTGGCTCTCGCTCGGGCCCAAGATGATGCTCAAGGGCAAGATCAACCCGACGATCAAGCGCGGCGACACCCTGGCCATGAAGCGCATGGTGCAGACCGCCGAGAGCATCACCAGGGCCAAGATGGTGCGGCAGGCGGACGCGGCTGACGCCGCGCCGGACGCCTCCCCCGCCGGCGCGGGAGGCGAGTCATGAGCAAGACGCTCGCCTACTACCCCGGCTGCTCGCTGCACGGCACTTCCGGCGAGTTCGACGCCAGCTTCCGGGCCAGCGCCCGCAAGCTCGACCTCACGCTGCTCGAGATCCCCGGCTGGGAGTGCTGCGGCAACACCGCGGCGCACTCCATCAACCGCCTGCTCGCCACGGCGCTGCCGGTCAACGAGCTCGCCAAGGTCGAGCAGGACATGAAGCTCGACGCCGTAGCCGTTCCCTGCGCCGCCTGTTTCAGCCGCTTCAAGACCGGCGCCCACGAGGTGGCGGAAAGCGCGGAGACGGCCGCCGACGTGCGCGCCGTCGTCGGCCGCCCCTACGACGGCGGCGTCAGCGTGCAGAACCTCGTCGACGTGTACCACGACGCAGTCGGCCTCGAGGAGCTCGCCGCCAAGGTGACGAAGCCGTTCGGCGGCCTCAAGATCGCCTGCTACTACGGCTGCCTGCTCACGCGGCCGCCCAAGGTCACGCTGGCCGAGGACCCCGAGTACCCCACGCACATGGACGCCGTGGTCAAGGCCATCGGTTGCGAGCCCGTCGACTGGAACTACAAGACCGACTGCTGCGGCGCCTCGCTGGCGCTCACCGAGCAGGGCATCGTCGACGACCTCGTGGCCCGCATTCTGAACGACGCCAAGGCGTGCGGCGCCGACGCTGTAGCCGTCGCCTGCCCGCTCTGCCAGGTGAATCTCGACGGGCGTCAATCCGAGATCCTGCGCACGCAGAAGGATTGGCAGACCATCCCGGTGATCTTCCTCAGCCAGCTCGTCGGCCGCGCCGTGGGCGTGAGCGACAAGGAGCTGGGGCTCAAGAAGCATCTGGTCGATGTGATGGCGGTGATGGCGTAGCACGCCGCTACGCGCGGCGCTGCGGGCCGGCGCAGGGCCTCCGGGGGGCGCTTCGCTCCTTCCGGGTGGGCCTTGCGGCCGCTCTTCACAGCCACCGTCGACCCTGCGCCGGCCCTCCGCGGCGCGCGTGAGGGCGACGCAGAGCAGAAGAACCCAAAAGGGGCGCCTGTCGGCGCCCCTTTTGCATGTCTGCATTGTCATCCTTGCTGGCGGCAGCCAGCCGACCTACGCTGGCCTCAGGACACGTCGGCGATTCGCCACGCGTCAGCCTGAGGCGGCCGGTCTGGCCGCCATGACCTCGATGGCGGTATGGCCGATCACTTCTCCATCTATCGCGCACTCGATGACGTAGCGCCCGGCGACGGGGAGCTCCGGCCCGGCTGGACCAGCGACCTGAAAACGCTGCGGGGCCCCGGAGCGAAGCCCTGGAGGACGCCCCACCTCGAACTCGCCGCCAACGAGCTGCCCCACGTGCCCGCCATCGGCGTCCCGAACGTCGATGCTGAAGCTCATCTTGCGGTTGGTGAGACTCCACGGCACATTGACGCCGACAGCGACGGCGAACGGCGTCGCCGGCTGACCCGGGAGCTGCGGCACGGTGAGCCGATCCCAGCCTCCGCCGAGCAGATAGAGCTTGCCGCCCACGACCTGGGCGCCGTCGGCGACCAAGAGGTAGTCCAGGCTGATCTTGTCAGGGTCGCTCATGGTTTGACCTCATGTCCTCTGTGTAATACATTGTATGACACATCATACAGCGACTGCTGAGACGCGCAAGTGCCTGTCGAGATCCGTGCACTCGTGTGGGATGAGGCCAACGAGGGGCACTTGGCCAAGCACGGCGTCAGCGTCAGGGAGGTCGCGCAGATGCTCTCCAATCCGCATGTGATCGTGCGGAACCGCAAGAAGCGCAGCACTCGGCATCTGCTGATCGGCAGCACGCATGGAGGCCGCATCCTCACCGTGCCGCTGGCGCAGACCGCCGACCGGAGTGCGTGGCGCCCGGTGACGGCCTTCCCGGCCACCGAAGCCCATCGGCAGGTACTGGCGAGGGCGCTCAGCCCAGTCGACGAGGGGTGATCATGGCAAGAAGAAAGCAGATGAGCGACTCGCCGAGCGACTACGAAGTCGTCGGCGTGAGCCAAGGTAAGCGCGCCGGCGGCATCGTTTCGGTGCGGCTGAAGCCCGAGGAGATGGACCTCCTGAGCGCCCTATCAGAGGTCGGCGGCCGGACGCTGTCCGACACGCTCCGTCTGGGGCTGCGCTGTCTCGGCGATCGGCCGACCTTGGCAACGGGCACCTCGGCCACAGAGCCCGCGGTCAGGACCAGCGGCAGTGTCTCCGCTATCGTCTTCACCGCCAATGGCGATACCTGGGCGCGGTCCAATTCGCTGACCTGAGGGGCACCTATGCCACGAATCATCCACACCGATGCTGAACACCACGAGGCACTGGCCGCGCTTAACCGGCTCATGGATATCGACCTCGAATCCGGCACGCCCGAGGCCGACGACCTGCAGCTCCTCGCCCTGGTGATCGAGGCCTACGAGAAGGAACGCTGGCCCATCGGCCTCCCCGACGCCGTTGACGCTATCCGCTTCCGCATGGACCAGCAGGGGCTCACGCAGCGTGACCTGGAGCCCTACATCGGCAGTCACGCCAGTGTCTCCGCGGTGCTCTCGGGCAAGCGGCCGCTCAGCCTGCGCATGATCCGCGCGTTGCACGAGGGGCTGGGCATCCCGCTGGAAGTACTGGTCCAGGAGCCGCGACCGGAACGTCGGGCTTCGTAGGAAGCCTCATGAACGATGGCCTCCTTTCCGTCGTCGCGCAGATCCGAGGAGGGCGACGGCGCTACGCCTCGGTCTCTTCGTGCTCCGCCGCGGCCGACCTGGCCTCCGCGAGCCGCGCCCTGTAGCCTGCCCACCTGCCGCGGTCGCTGAAGCACTCGCGCCACACGCGTCGGCCGTCTGCTTCGGTCAATGCCCCGGCAACCACCATCTCGATGATGAGCTGGGGCGTGTCGCGGTACGGCAGGCCGAAGCGTTGGGCGAGCATCTTGCCGTCTCGATCGTCCACGACGATCAGCGCCCGCACACCTCGATCGTCACGGAGTTGCTCGGCGAGCAGTATTGTGGCCACCTCGCCCGCGTGAGCGTTGGCGTGGTCTCCGGGTGCACGCAGGAGGGCGCGGATGGCCGCTGCTTTGGCCGCCCACGCGGCGGAGAGCTCGAGCGGAGGTGCAATCGGCCACGCCGCGAGCAGCGCGCGGACCGCCGGCGACGAACGCGCCAGACGCAGCAGCTCGTCCTGTACATCGCAAGACAGCCGCGCGGCGGCGCCCAAGTACGAAGCCAAGCGGCGGCCGTGACCGGCAGAACAGAAGTTGACAATCACCGAGGCGTCAAGCAGAACGATGTCGAAGGAGACCGGCTGCAGCCGGTCAGGCATCGCCCTCGGAGGCCACCGCAAGATCGTGCTCGAGGGCATCGGGCGTGGTTCGCAGGCGTGCCGCAACACGCTCGAGATCGAGGAGATCGCCCCGCCAGGCTTGGAGGAGGTTCTCGCGCATGTCCTGGGGCAGGCGCGTACCGCCCCTGCCGACATGCGCCAGCGTGTCCGCGAACGGATCGAGCAGAAGGTCGCGGCGCAGCTCGAGGTGCTCGCCCTGTTCGATGGCCCGCTGCAGCTGGTGCAGACTCCGCGGCGGCCGCAACAACCCGGCCGCGGCGAGACGCAGCAGCGCGACCGTCGCGCTCACTCCGAAGGCCGCCGCGAAGCGCACGATGTGTCCGAGCGTGACTGTGTCCGCCCCCTGACGATACCACCAGGCGCGGGCGGCGGAGAGGGGCGCCAGAAGCTCGGCAGCAAAGCGGTTGGCAGCGACCTCACGGGGGTCCTGCCCTTTGGCCGCGGCCGGCTCCGCGGCGATCAGTTGATCCCACGCGACCCCGTGCGAAAGTACGTGGTGGCCGAGCTCGTGCGCCAGGGTGAACCGCATGCGCACGACCGCGTCCCGGCTGTTGATCAAGATGAACGGTTCACCCTGCTCGAGCGCGTAGGCGCCTTGCGGGCCGCCGTCGGGCAGCGGGGCGACGAACGCGTGCACGCCGGCGCTCTCGACCATCAGCAGGATGTCGGGCACCGGCGAGAGACCGCCCACGCCCAGATTGTCGCGGGTGCTCAGAGCAAGCGCGACCGGGTCGGGGGGTCTGATCTCAAGCGTCATCCGACCAAGGCCCGGGCGCCCAGGTAGTCGCCGATGAGCTCGCGAAAGAGCTGGAGTGACTCCTGGACGCCGGACGAGTCGCCGCCGGCGAGTGCGCGCAGCGCGACCAGACCGGAACCGTCGCGCCAGAGTAGCGCCCCGACAGTGACGCCGAACACTTGCGTGAGCCGGCCAAGCTCGCCTACCGTGAGCGCTCGCTCGCCCGCTTCGATGCGGCTGATGGTCGACTGCGTGACGTCCAGCCGCGAAGCGAGCTGCTGCTGGCTCATGCGCATCTGCGTGCGCAGCTGAGCCACCCGCTGACCGGTCTCGCCAGAAGTGCAGTACGAATCTGCCATGACTCCCTCCCTATTCATCCCAGCATAGAATCGTCAACCATGGCCTGTCAATCATTCATTCTGCGTGATCCACTGACTCGCTCCTGCGACAGGCCCGTCGAGCGCTGACAGCATCTGCGCCGGGGTACCCGCGCGCGAGCACGATTCGCGCTGGACTCGTGGTGTTCGGCATCAAGGGCAACGACTATCGACTCGCGGTGCGGATGGACCTCGACAACGCGATCGTCCGCGTCCTGAAGGTCGGCACGCACGCTGACTCTGACAAGTGAAGTCTCAAGAAGGCGCGAATGGCCGGAACCGTCCACAACGACGAGGAGCGCGCCGGCGGCGAGTGCGCGGAGATCGGCCAGTGTCACCCGCGACAGCAGCGGAGCCGCGCGCTATCATGGACATAGTCCTGAGCACTCCTGAAGACGGACTCTGCCGACCAGTGCAGAGAAGATGCTGTTTTCCAGCTACTTCATTATTCATAATGGTGGACACTAATGCGGACATATGAGCAGACACATCCGTGGCTTTCGTTTGAATTCCGTGCCGACCGCCTTTCGCACATCGCCTGGATGCTGATCGGCGAGGCGCGGTCCAAGTGCGAGCACATCAACGAGGCTCCGCTGCATCCCGACGTCGCCGGCCGCCTCCACTCCCTGTATCTCAGCAAGGGAGCAGCCGCGACGACAGCCATCGAAGGCAACACCCTCACCGAGGATGAAGTCCAGCAGCGCATCGAAGGCACGCTCTCCCTGCCGCCGTCACGCGAGTACCTCGGCATCGAAGTCGACAACATCGTGGCGGCGTGCAACGACATCCAGGAGGACGTGGCCGCCGGACGCGAGTTCAAGCTCGAACCAGAGCGCATTCTCGCCTTCAATCGACAAGTGCTCGTTGACCTCGACCTCAAGGAAGGCGTCATCCCGGGCGAGTACCGCACGCACTCCGTGCTCGTCGGAGGCATCTACCGTGGCGCGCCGGCCGAGGATTGCGAGTATCTCATGGGCCGGATGTGCGAGTGGCTCAACGGGCCGGCGTTCTTCAGCGACGACCCCGACATGGCATTCGCGTTACAGCTGTTCCGGGCGATCCTGGCTCACCTGTACATCGCCTGGATCCATCCCTTCGGCGACGGAAACGGCCGCACCGCAAGACTCGTCGAGCTGCAGATCCTGCTGCATTCGGGCTACGTGTCGACGCCGGCGGCGCATCTGCTCAGCAACCACTTCAACCTCACACGCAGCCGCTACTACGAGCAGCTCGACAGCGCGGGCAAGCAGGCGGACGGCGTCTCGTCATTCATCCAGTACGCCGCTCAAGGATTCGTCGACGGCCTGCGTATGCAGCTCGAAGAGATCCTGGAGCAGCAGCTCATCGTGACTTGGCGGGACGTGGTCAATGGGCACTTCCACAGCCTTCATGGCAAGACGGCCGAGCGACAGCGCCGCTTGCTCCTCGACCTGAGGTTGCCGACGCCCCGCCGCGAGATCACGCATGTGAGCCCGCGCGTCGCTGAGCTCTACGCCGGCCTCTCCAAGAAGACCGTCTCTCGCGACTTGGCAGCGCTCGAAGCAGCCAAGCTTGTCGTCCGCGAGGGCGAGCTCATGGCCCCCAACTTCGGGCTGGTGCTGGAGCTCCTACCGCTGCGAGCACTGGGGTAGGATGACAATCGCAAACAGTGCAGGGCACAATTGACGCGCCTGCCGACACTGACAAGGACTGACGTGAGCGCCGCACACCGTTCAGATGCCGAGCATGACGTTCTCTGGCCGGCCGGACCGCACGTCATTGAGAAGTCATATGACTCCGTGGCCCAGAACCACAAGGTGATCAGGCCGATGGTCGTGCGCCCAACGCCGGTCCCGAGCACCACCGTCGCGCCTGTCGTGCGCAGAACCCTGCGACCGCCATCTCGCTAACCAGCGCGAAGGCAGTTCTTCGGGAGTCGCTTCTCCTTTGGCATTGAGCTCATTGCCGTGACCGGCCGCGCCTCAGGTACCTTGCTTGTTCACACGATCGGGAGGCACGCCTTCATGACCAACGTAGACAGCAGGATCAAACTCACCCTCGGAGGCGAACGCGTGAAAGAAGACACCTCCGCTGATATCCACCCCGTCGCCGTGTACGAGCAGGCTCCGCTATACACCGGGCAACCGTTGCCGATAGTCGAGCTGATGGCGCGTCAGGCCATCGACGGCCCTCAGGGGCTGGCCCCGTTCGCCGACCCCGAGTGGGAGCTCGACGGGGAGAGCGAGCGGTTCCTCGAAGCAATCTTCGCCGAGAGTGACTGATGGCAGACGGCCGCACGGAGGCTGACGAGAAACATCCGAGTCGCCAGCCGAGGACGGCGTAGGAATCCGAGTGCCCCCTGCAGTACACTCACGAGGACGTATTCGCCAGCGGAATGACCCTCGTGACGGACCTACCCACGCTGTACACCATCGGCTATGAGAAACGCAGCATCGACGACTTGCTGTGGGTGCTCCGGGCACGCGGCGTCGATTGCGTCGTGGACGTCAGGCTCAGACCGTGGAGTCGTCGGCCTGGCTTCAGCAAGACCAAGCTCGCCGCCTCACTAGCCGGCGCCGGCATCGACTACGTCCATGCCGGCGGCCTCGGCAACCCCCCTGACATCCGCGAGCTCTACCTCGCAGGCGAGCCTCAAGAAGGGCACCGCGCCTTTCGCCGCCATCTCTCGAACGGTGCCTGCGCCGCCTTGGAGGAGCTCGTCGCGTCGATCGGCGACAAGCGCATTGCTCTGCTGTGCCTGGAGCGAGACGCACGAGTATGCCATCGCTCCGTGGTCGCCCGCGTGGTCGCGGAGCGCGCCGGCGGCGAGCGCGCGGTGATCGATCTCTAGCCTCGCGGCGGCCAGAAGACGCCGAGCACCAAGAACCCATCGCGGTTGCGGTACTGATTGCCCACGATGAAAGCGGTGTCCTTCTCTGGACCGCACATCGTGTGAAGCCATCGTTCTCGGATCTTCTCGAGCAGCATCTGTTCGTTTGCGTACTGCGAGCGCCAGCTTCGGTAGCTCTCCGCCAGCTCCCAGTCGATGATCGTCTGTTTGTGGCTGCCGCACGACGGGTCGGCACAGCGATAGTGATACCGAAAGCGGTAGGGAATCTTCTCCAGGCTCGTCTTGTCGGGAAGGAAGAGGCTTGGTTGGTCGGCGATGGCTTGCTGGTGATCGTCCCAATCGTTCGCCACTTGCTCCCACGTGAAGTCGAGGACTTCCGCAGGTCTGAAGATACCCAGGGATCGGCCGTCGACTCTCTGCAGTTCACGGAGCTGGCACATCGAATCGAGCATCAACGGTTCGATGATGGCCCTGCGGTCACGCCATTTCGCACGTGATTTGATGACGTCGCCGGGCACGATCGATTCGAGAATCGGCTTCGCACTCTCGGGGCGCGGATCGGAGGCATCCGTGACGTCGAGCGTCAAGCGCTGGTACTTCTTGAAGCGGTCCGCGAAGTGCATGTCGCGGAACGCGACGGGGAACAGTCGCACCCACTCCGGCACAGAAAGGTCGGTGCGAACGCCAGCGACACAGACCGTCTCGCCGTACCGCTTGCTGATGCTGGGGTACGCCTTGACGGCGACGACCATT
Organism: uncultured Thermoleophilia bacterium; assembly: GCA_903862845.1. Classification (GTDB taxonomy): domain Bacteria; phylum Actinomycetota; class Thermoleophilia; order UBA2241; family UBA2241; genus CAIXSE01. Next base: position 1,154 of record CAIOZS010000212.1, on the reverse strand, counting down.
TCGATGCGGTCGGTCCGCAACAGACCCCTCCCTGAAGTTCACATCACGAGAGTAGCGGCATGACGCCTCCAGCGGAACGGCCAAGAAGGCTCACGGCGTTGACGCTGCAGGTGGTACGCCTGTCAGAAGCCGGCGAATGCCGACGAGAGCGCAGAGCCCGTGATGGCCGCTGCGACGCCCTGCGACTGCTGCATCATCGCCACAAGTGACCGGTGCTGACGTTCGGTGGCATCCAGCTCGGAGACGATGCGGCTCTGATCGGCGAGCGACGCCACGGGCACCAGGAGTTGCCGGATCTCCCGAAGCACGAGATGCCGAATCATGTCGCCGCGCGAGCGCTCAGCGATTCGATCCTGCAGATACGGAGCTCGAAGGGCCCATGTCAGAAAGCGCCCATCGAGTAGGTCTCTCCGTGGCTTCACCAACGCGACACTCACGAAGAAACTGAACTCGCGATCAGTTTCTACGTAGCAGGGCACGCCGAGTGTGCCGTCCTTGCTGATCAGCACGTCACCGGGCTCCGCCTTCGCCCGCTTGGAGTACAGCTCGTGGGCGGCCGGCGTGATGTGCTTTGCTCGGTTGAAGTCCACGCGCCCCGACGTGATGTTCAGGACGGTCACGAATGGAATGCCATCGTCAAAGTACTGGGGGGTGACATGGGGACCGTCAGCAACGTCCGATGAGAGCTCCCCAACGGGAGCGAACGCGCTGAACCCGGCGCTGCCTGCGACGCCGCGGTACGGGTCGCCGAACAGCCCATTCAGTCTCGCTCGAAGAAGGGCATCGGCAGCGCCCTCCACGTGTCCCTGAAGGCTGCCAAGTCGCGCCGATTGCGTGGCGAGTCGATTGAGCTTGTCCACAACTCGCCGCTGCTCTTCGATCGGCGCCAGCGGAATCGTGATCTCGAGGAAACGCTGCGGGCGGAGGCGGTTCTTGCCGCTCGTGCCGCGTGATTGGCGATCGCAGGCATCCCAGAACCATCGCGTCTTGGTGATCCAATAGAACCACTGCGAGTCAAGACGCTCGGACCGCGGCCGAAACAAGGGGAACTCGCCTGAGCAGAAGCAGCCTCCGAGCTCAGGCGTCACGACGCTGACACTACCGTTCCGTGCCCAGATCTTGTTGACGATAATGTCCCCAGCTTCGACACGATT
>CAIOZS010000211.1 GCA_903862845.1 uncultured Thermoleophilia bacterium | reverse complement strand
CGACCCCGGCCTACCTGCCGCCGTCAGTCATCAAGCAGCGCATTTCCGGTCTGCAACTTGACGATTCCGGAGGCGGCTACCATGTCAAGCTTTCTGGCCGGGGTGAACGTCACCCCTGCGGCCTGATCGTCATCCTCGTGCCGCACGGCGGCAGCGGCTAGGCTCCATGTGGCATGAACCGGACAGATGAACAGGATGGCGGAGAGGTCGCGCTGCGGCAGTCGCTTGAAAGGGCGCAGGGTATGACGTATCATCATACCCGGAGGTGCATCATGGGACGCGCGAAGATCGCCATCACAATCGATGAAGAAACGCTCGGCGCGATCGACAGGCTGGTGTCCGAGCATCGCTTCCCCAATCGCAGCCAGGCCATCCAGGCAGCCCTGGATGAGAAGCTCTCGCGGCTGGCTCACAGCCGCCTGGCGCAGGAGTGCGCGAAGCTCGACCCGGGCCTCGAGCAGGCTCTGGCCGAGGAAGGCATGGGTGGGGAGCTGGCCGAGTGGCCCGAATACTGAGGGGCGCCGTCCACTGGGCCGATCTGGACCCGACTCGCGGGCACGAGCAGTCGGGCCGGCGGCCCGTCCTCATCCTGAGCGCCGACGTCTTCAACGAGCGCTCGGGCACGGTGATCGCCGTCGCGCTGACGACTCAGCCTCCACGAGCCGGCTTCCCTCTGACCCTGGAGCTGGGTTCCGCGCAGTTCCCCAAACCGGCGTGGATCAAGATCAGCCAGATCCGCACGCTGTCGGTACAACGCATCGGCCGCAGGCTCGGGTCCGCCTCATCGGAGGAAGTCGCGCGGGTGATCGAGGGCTTGAACGAGATCCTGGGAGCCTGACAGAGGAAGAGGGCGTCGATGTCGGGATTGCGACCGACATGATCACGCTCGCCTGGGAGGACGCCTACGACTAAGCAGTTTTGGTCTCGTCGGATCGCGACTTCATCCCTGCGGTGGAGTTCCTCAATGCCAAGGGTCGCAAGGTCCTGCATGCGGGCTTCCCGCCGCGCGGCAGTCAGCCGGCCACGAAGTGCTGGGGGTCGCTCGACCTCAGGCCTCACCTGGGGCGGTTGGAGCGGACTACGGTGAAGTAGGGCGAAGCACCTCCTCGTTCAAGAGCGTCGACCCCGAGGGTGACCGTGGAAGTGCGGGAGATACTGAGGAGGGGCTCTGCCCGACGCAGCCGCCGAGCGTTTGTCTCCGCCGCCCGCCTCGACCGCCGCATCTGGACGTACATCGGCCAAGCGGCTGGGCGGACGTGGTGACGGATGAGCTCAGAAACCGCTCGGCTGTCCGGCTTGGATCAGAACTGATTCCTGTCTTGCGCATGGGTGCGGCGCTGCTCATGATTCGCAGAGGCAGGTTGCAGGAATTGCGTTTGCAGCCGATAACTAACATATATCGTTAGCTATAGGTCGCAAGAGCAACAGCGGACACCCGTCCACCGAGGTCGCACGTGACACTGTCGGAGCGCCCCCTCAAGCCCGGATTCACTCTCCTTCAGCGCCTCGCCGACGACGGCCGCTGCGTGTTCACCACCGCCGACGCCGTGCGTCGTGGCGGCGAGCTCGGCCTCTCCAGGTCGGCGGCGTACATGCTCCTCAGTCGCCTCTGCGCGGACGGCTGGATCGAGAGGCTGCGCCGCGGCCTCTATGCGGGCACCGGCCGGCTTCCCGGCGGCGTCGACGTGCACGCCTTCGCCATCGGCGCGGCGCTGGCGGCGCCGTCGGCCATCAGTCACTGGTCGGCGCTGTCTTTCCACCACCTGACCGACCAGATCCCGCGCGTGGTCACGCTGAGCACGCCGCGACGAGTCCCTCCCATCGGTCTCGGGGGCGGTCATGGTGACGCGCAGCGTCCAACGCGCTGGACCGTGCTCGACGTCTCGTTTGAGATCATCAGGGTCAAGGAGAGTCGCTTCTTCGGCGTCGAGCAGGTATGGGTCGACGACAAGTCGCAGGTCCCCATCACCGACCGCGAGCGTACAGTCCTCGATCTCTTCGCTGCGCCGCGGTTCTTCGGCGGCATCGATCGCGCGCTCGCGACCCTTCACGAGCAAAGCGCCGATCTCGACCTTGGCCGGCTGGTCGAGTACGGCGTGCGTTTCGACTCCAAGGCCGTCTGTGCACGGCTCGGGTGGAGCCTCGAGCAGGTCGGCGCAAGCGCTGCGCAGCTCGAGCCACTGCGCTGCGGCGCCGGCCCCGGGCTGCAGGTCCTCGACCCCACGCGCCCGCGCCGTGGCCGCTCAGTCACTGCCTGGCATCTGCTCGACAACGTCTCTCCGCGTTCATGACCGCAGCATCAAGATCGAGGTGACCCTCGATGAACCGGTGCTGCTGCCGCCGGTGATCCGGCCTCTCATCCACGACTTCGACGTGCCGCTGAGCGCCGCCATACACTGCTATGCCCTGGAGGAGATCGTGGCAGAGAAGCTCAGAGCGCTTCTCCAGACCAAGGCTCACCTCGATCAGCGCGGCTGGGCGCGCCCGCGGGCGCGCGATTACTTCGACCTGTGGCAGTTGCTCGTTCACAGGGGCGTCCCTCTCGACCGCGCGACCGTCGGCGCCGTGCTGCCGCAGAAATGCCGCGTTCGCGGCGTCGACTTCGTGACGGCGGCCGACTTCTTCGCCGCCGCCGTGATCGAGCGCGCCCGACTCGATTGGAGCCAGGACCTCCCGCGTCTTGCCGACGATGTGCCGGGCTTCGACCGCTGCCTCAGCGATCTGCGCCCGCAGATCGAGCAGATCGTGGCCTTGAGGTAGGCGCCGGCTGCCGCCGCGGCAGTGGCTACGCGGGAATGCTCGGGTGTCAGGCAGGTCCCCACCTCGGGTCTCCAGGTCCGCGCGCAGACAGCGCCCCCCACGGCATGGTCGATGGATGATGGGGAGCGTTCACGGCCGCCGTTGCGTGCGCCCATACTGTGAGTCCTGCGGATCTCCCTGACGGGGCTCATTGAGAGGGGCACGCCATGACCGTTCCGAGGGGCGGCTCCTACATCTGGGTGACCTGGATCAGCGGCCTGCTCGCCGCCGACAAGCAGTGCGAGTGGTCGGCTTGGTTCCGCGCCCACTTCAGCGGCTACGAGAAGATGCCGACCGACTTCAACCTCGCCGCCTGGAAGGCCGCCCACGGCGAGATGGTCCGGGCGCGCGCCGAGGCCCTGAAGGCCGAGGGCTGCGCCGTCTTCGTCGAGGACCAGAACAAGTTCACTCTGAAGGGCCGGGCGGCGACCCTCGGCGGCGTCCCCGACCTCGTGGCGGTGCGCGAGGGAGAGGGTCTCGTCGTCGACTGCAAGTCGGGCAAGCAGCGCAACTCAGACGCGTTCCAGGTGCTCACCTACATGCGCGTCCTGCCGATCACGCATGCT
>CAIOZS010000210.1 GCA_903862845.1 uncultured Thermoleophilia bacterium | reverse complement strand
GGTGGCCGTGATCCGCGTGCTGCTCACCACGTTGAAGTTCGCCGCGGTGCCGTGGAAGGTGACCGCGGTTGTGCCTGTGAAACCCGAGCCGCTGATGGTCACGTTGGTGCCCACCGGGCCCGAGGTCGGGGTGAAGCTCGTGATCGAGGGTGCTGCGGCCACGATGAAGCTCCAGGAGCTGCTGGCGGTCCCACCGGGAGTCGTGACGGCGATACTGCCGCTGGTGGCGCCGCTCGGCACGGTGGCCGTGATCCGCGTGCTGCTCACCACGTTGAAGTTCGCCGCGGTCCCGTGGAAGGTGACCTTGGTTGCGCCGGTGAAACCGCTGCCGCTGATGGTCACGCCGGCGCCCACAGGGCCTGAGGCCGGAGTGAAGCTGGTGACGGTGGGCGGTGCCGGCGACGGCGTGACTGTGAAGCTGGTGGCGCTCGCGGCTGTGCCGTCGCGAGTGGTGACGGCCAGCTTGCCCGTGGTGGCGCCGCTCGGCACCGTGGCCGTGATCCGCGTGCTGCTGGCCAAGCTGAAGGTCGCGGCGGTGCCGTTGAAGGTGACCTTGGTTGCGCCGACATAGCCGCTGCCGGTCAAAGTCACGACAGTGCCGACCGCGCCGGAAGTCGGAGTGAAGCTCGTGATCGTGGGCGTCACGACCACCGTGAAAGTGGCAGCGCTGGTGCTCGTGCCGCCTGGGGTCGTCACGGCGAGCTTGCCGCTGGTGGCGCCGGCCGGCACCATGGCCGCGATGTGCGTGTCGTCGTCCACGCTGAACGTCGCCGCTCTGCCGTTGAGGGTGACATCGGTGGCGCCGGTGAAGCCCAGGCCGACGATGGTCACCCTGGCGCCCACCGGGCCCGAGGTCGGGGTGAAGCGCACGACCGTGGGCGCTGGCGGCGCTGTCATGACGCCGGCCCTCACGGCGATCGTGCCGAGACGGGCGATGACAATGCCGCCTTCGCCCACCGCACGGCCGACACTGGCGTGGGCGGAGGCGGCGCCGAGCACCTGTTCGCAGCTCGCCACACCCTGCGTGCGCCCGTCGCCGCTGCCGATCGACACAGCCGCCCGGGCGCCGACGGGCAGCGCCAAAGTGAGCAGGATAAGGATCAGCGACAGGGCAAGAAACTCGCACCTGCTGTGGCGAGCCGCCGGCTTGCCGGCGCGTGTCAGGGACTGCCTCATGTAGCACCCTCCCACTGAAGGCGCGACGCCAGCGTCACGCCGTTGGGCAAATCGCCGAAGACTCAAGGACACGTTCTCGCCACGTCCGCGCAGCACGATAGCATTGGGGACGGCGTTACTCGGCGGGCGTGTCGCCGCACGTGCCAATTCGTTGCCAACGTAGTCGGCAAAGGCGACGGCAGACTTGAATCGGCGGCATCGGTGCGGAGCCAGGAACAGGCTGGCCGCTGGCCAGCGGCCGGTGCCTGTCGCCCTACGCCAGGTTTGAGGCCACGAGTTGCCCGTGCTGCCCTTGTGAAGAAGGGCGGGCGCGCCTCCGTACCGCTGGCGCGCCCGCCGCGGGGTCAGACCCTCCCGAAGCGAGAGATCACTTCGGCAGCTTCAGCGCGAAGGCGCTGCCGTCCATGGGGTCCGCCGCCTTGGCCGCGATGCCCATCGACTTGAGGATGGTGGGCATGATGTCCACCAGTCGCAGCGGCTGGTTGCTGACGGAGTGCTTGATGCCCGGCATGTACCAGGCCATCGGGATACGCTGCACGTCCATCTGGGCGCCGCCGTGGTCGCCGAAGGCGCCGTAGCTGGTCTTGTCGGCGAGCAGACCGACGACATCGGCCGAACCGCTGAAGCACATCGAGTCGACGAGCTGCTGGCCGGTTGCGGACCACCAGATCTTCTCGTCGGCGGTCATCGTCGAGCTGGAGGAATAGAGCTTGTACCTGTCACCGTTCTTGACGTAGGTCGCGATCACGCCGGGAAGCGTCTCCATGACGGCCGCGACCTCACGCTCGTCGGCGCCGCGGGGATCGCCCTTGAGCCAGGTCTCGATGGCCGTCGACTGGTAGCTGAACTGGACTTTGCCGGTGTCCATCAGGGGCTTGAGGGCAGGCGAACCGGTGCTCGAGGATTCGGTGCTGGCGCCCGCGTGCCAAGTGCCGGCGTACCAGTTGGTGAGGTTGCCGGCATCGAACGCGTTGACGCCGTGGAAGCCGTCGTCCTTGCCGTAGGTGGAGCCGTGGTCGGCGGTCACGATGATCAGCGTGTCGTTGAACTGACCCTTCGCCTTGAGCTCGTCGATGAGCCGTCCGAGCTGATTGTCTGCGTTCTTGGCGGTGAACGGCATGTGGATCTGGTTGAAGATGGTGTTCGGATCCCACTTGTAGTTGGCCAAGGTGTCGACGGCGCCGCCGCCCCACATGTGGCCGATCTTGTCGATGGCGCTGAAGGTGACCCAGAGCCCCGACCAGTCTTCGTTGTCGATGATCTTCAGGGCGGCGTCGGCGACCCAGGCGTCGCCGCTCACGTGACCGGCCTGCTCGCCGGGCGCGTAGCGGCCGTCCTCAGGATAGACCCAGGCCGGTGCCGTCGACGTGGTGTCGTAGGTGTCCCAGGGGTTGCCGGCGCTGATCTTGAAGCGATCGTCGCTGGCGATGTAGGAGGGCACCTGGCCGGCAGGCCCGCGGTACTTGCCGGTCCACGGCACGACGCTCGGGTCGGGCAACGTGGTCGTGGCCTTCGCGCTGCCCATGCGCACCCAGAAGTCCGAGCTGGAGGCCGCCATCGACTCGACCTGGTAGCCCTTCTCGCCGACGTTGGCGACGATCTTGCCGGGGAACTTCTCGTGGAGATAGTCACCGAGCTTGGGGTAGTCATACTCCTCGATGAGCTTGACGTAGTCCGCGTAGCCCAAGTCGCCCGTGGTGACGATGGAGTCCACGCCGTAGCCCAGGATGTTGTGCACGTCGCGGATGGCCTCGTCGGACCAGCCCATGTGCTTGGGGAACAAGCCGCTGACCATCACGTTGTGGCTGACCACTGTCTCCGACGCCAGGTCGCCGACGAAGGCGTTGGGGAAGGTGACGCCCATGTTCTGCAGCTTCAGCACGTTCGTCATATTGAACTGCTTGGCGTAGCCCGGCTGCATCTGGTCCATGACGACGATCATGACCTTCGTCGGACGATGGACCGCCAGCGCCGGAGCGGCGGCGGCAAGCAGCGCCGCAAGCACCATGAACGCGACCAGCATGACGCGCAGTCTCTTGAACATCTGCTACCTCCTCGACATCGGCCCCTTCGGGTGGAGGGGCCCCCCTATCCCGCGGCTGGCGCCGCAGACTGCCTCCATTCTTCTGCATCCGCGGGGCGTGTCAATACGCGGGGGGGTGTCGCAAAGCCGGTAGACTGGTGTGCGGATCGAGCGAAGGCCGGCCTGGTCGCAGGTCAAAGCAGCCGGGATGCACGAGAGGAGCGCCACCGATGGACACCCACGACTTTCGCCGCCTGGGGCACGAGCTGATCGACTGGGTCGCGGACTACCGGGAGCGCATCGCCGAGTACCCGGTGATGAGCCGCGTGCGGCCCGGCGAGGTCGCGGCGAAGCTGCCGGCCGAGCCGCCTCGCCGGGCCGAAGGCCTGGCGACCATCTCGGCCGACCTCGAGCGCATCGTGCTGCCGGGCATCACGCATTGGAACCACCCCGGCTGGTTCGCCTACTTCCCCTCCAACACGGACCTTTCGTCGGTGCTGGCCGATCTCGTGTCCTCCGGCCTCGGCGTGCAGGGCATGAGCTGGCAGACGAGCCCCGCGGCCACCGAGGTCGAGGACGTGGTCATGGAGTGGCTGCGGCAGATGCTGGGCCTCAGCGACGCCTTCACCGGCGTGATCCACGACACCGCGAGCACGGCCACATTGTGCGCTCTGCTGTGCGCTCGCGAGCGGTCCAGCAACTTCAGCCAGGATCGCGGCGGCCTGCAGGCCGAGGAGGCGCCGCTCGTGGTGTACGCGTCGGACCAGGCGCACAGCTCGGTGCCCAAGGCGGCGCACCTCGCCGGCTTCGGCGCCGACAACCTGCGCCTGCTCGAGACCGACGACGACCATGCTCTGCGCCTCGACGCGCTCGAGACAGCCGTGCGTGAGGACGTGGCCGCCGGCCGCCGGCCCTGCGCCCTCGTCGCGGCCGTCGGTACGACGGCCACGACCGCCCTCGACCCACTGGCGGGAATGGCGCAGCTCGCCGCGCGTCACGGCCTGTGGCTCCACGTCGACGCCGCGCTCGCCGGCACCGCCATGATCTGCCCTGAGCAGCGCTGGATGTGGGAGGGCGTCGAGCGCGCCGACTCCGTGGTGCTCAACCCTCACAAGTGGATGGGCACGGGTTTCGACCTCTCGGCCTACTACGTGCGCGACCCGGAGCACCTGGTGCGGGTCATGAGCACGGATCCCAGCTATCTGCGCACCGCCCAGGACGGCCTGGTGCGCAACCTGCGCGACTGGGGCATCCCGCTGGGGCGGCGCTTCCGCGCGCTCAAGCTGTGGTTCCTCATTCGCGAGCACGGCGTGGAAGGGTTGCAGGCGCGCGTGCGCCGCGACCTCGGCAACGCCGCCTGGCTGGCAGAGCAGGTCGACGCGGCCTCCGGCTGGCAGCGCCTGGCGCCCGTGCCGCTGCAGACCGTGTGCCTGCGGCACGTGCCGCCGGCCCTGCAGGACGACGAGCCGGCGCTGGCCGTGCACAATCTGGCCGTCGCCGACCGCGTCAACCGCGCCGGCCGCTCCTACGTGACGCCGTCGCTGCTCAAGGGCCGCCAGATGATCCGCGTCTCGATCGGCGCTCTGGCCACCGAGCGCGAGCACGTGGAAGCGCTGTGGCGGGAACTGCGGGGGGCCGCCGTCGCGCTGCCGGGCGCCAGACCTTGATCGTTCAGGGCTGATCCAGACCGGCGTACCCGCCTGTGCGGCTCACGACGGCCGCGTACTCACCACACCAGTCATCGTCACGCACTCGCGGGAACGCACTCTGCGAGAACGCCGTGCGCTCCGGCGACTGGACCACGATGACCGTCGGAGCCTGTTTGCGACAGGTCCCCCAGCCCTGACCACGATCACGGGCAAACACAGAGCCTCGCGGCTCCTCCGCGCCATATCGGCAGTTGCTGCAGCAGATGCCCTCCATCGTGCTCCCTTCCTCGCTGACCATCCTCCCCCTTCAGTCGGCAGAATGGCCGCGACCTGTGAGTGCTTTGGACGAATGTCCGCGCGAGTCACGCTCACGCGGCGGCTCCGCAGGGCCGCGCCGCGCTGCGCCCACCCGCCGCGGCGAAGCGCCCCAGTCGCTGTCGTCACCCGCCGGGAAAGCCTCAGAAGCCGGCGTCGTCGAGATGGAGCTTCTGCCGCATGCGGGCGGGGAGATCGAGCCGGGCCTTACGGCAGCGGAGCGTCGTCGCCCCACAGTCGGCAGACCGTGGGGTTGTGCGCGATCACGTAACCTTCCTCGTCGGTGATCCCCACGGCTACCGGGAGCACGTCGAGCACGGCCTGGAGCCGCGCGCGCTCGTCCTCGGCCTTGCCCGGCAGCTCGTTGCGCTCGCGTTCTCTCCGCTTCCTTTCGTTGATCTCGTTGAAGCAGATGCTGACGCCCGACGCAGTGGGGTAGAGGTGCAGCTCGTACCAGGTGCCTTGAGGCTCGAAATAGACCTCGAAATGGCTGGGAATGCCTTGCTCCATGGCGTGTCGGCCGCGGCTGTCGAGCTCGGTCCCCTCCATCTCCGGGAAGAGCTGCAACACATGCGCGCCGAGAACCTTCTCCTTCGGCAGGCGCAGCAGGCGGAGGGCAGTGGGGTTCGCGTAGACGATGCGCCACTCCCAGTCGAGAGCCACGAAGCCGTCCGGGAGGTCCTCGAGCAGCAAGAAGAGCCGCCGCTCGCCGATGACGACCGCAGGGATGCTCGCGGGGCCGGGCTCCTGGACGAACACCGCCCGGCGGTGCGCTGTGGAAGGCACGCCGACCTGCATGCGCATGCGCACGGTGGTCCCGCCGTCGCAGCTCAGATCCATCTCGTCCATGATCTGGGAGATCAGGTACAGACCGCGGCCGCCGAGGGCCGTCGAGTCCGGCGCGATGAGCGGATCGAACGAAGCGATCGCGAATCCCACGCCGTGGTCCTGCACGCTAACGCCGAGCCACTCGTCCTCGAAAGCGATCTCGATCTCGAGGTCGTCGCTCGACCTGCTATGTCGGATGGCGTTCGTGCACGCCTCCTCGACGCACAGGACAACATCGTCGATGTCGTCCAGCGACGCGCAGTACATGCTCAGGTAGTCTCGAATGCGCTCGCGGACGCGAAGCAGTCGGATAGGCTCGAGAGGCACGTGAAAGAGCAGCCGAGGCCGCGGGATCGCTTCCCGTTCGTGCGTCGACCCCGCCAAAGCTCCTCCGGGTCCGTGCCGACCATGCGCCCCCTTGTCCGGAGAGCCGGTCGGTGAGTGGCAGCAATGGAAGAGTCTCTGCCCGAGGCATCGTTGAGGCAAACCCTGCGCCCGGCTGAGGAGGCCGCAGGCCCGCGAATGCCCCGCGCGTGCAAGTACCTGAGCCGGCGAATCGCCCGCCGCCCACCGTTACGCGCGGCGCCTCTGCGGGTACTGCCTCAAGCGACGAAGGAGTCGCCTTCCTATGACCATGGTCGTCCTGATCCTCATCGTCGCGCTCGTCGCGGCGGCTCTGCTGCTCGTCCCGCCGCTGCTACGACGGCGGCGCGAGCGCCGCCGTCGCGCCCTCTTGCGCGGCTTCGAGCAGAGGCGCTCCTCGCGCGTCATCACCATGATCCATCGCCAGGAGACCATGAGCCTGCTCGGCATCCCATTCCGCCGCTTCATCGACATCGAGGACGCGGAGCAGGTTCTGCGCGCCATCCGCATGACGCCGGCCGAGATGCCCATCGACCTCATCCTGCACACTCCCGGCGGGCTGGTCCTGGCCTCTGATCAGATCGCCTACGCGCTCAAGCGGCATGCGGGGCGCGTCACCGTGATCGTGCCGCACTACGCTATGTCGGGCGGCACGCTGGTCGCTCTCGCCGCCGACGAGATCCTCATGGACCCCGACGCGGTGCTGGGCCCGGTCGACCCTCAGCTCGGCAGCCTGCTACGCGGCGCTTGGCCTGCTGCCTCGATCCTCGCCGCTCTGGAGCAGCCGAACGCCAACCGCGACGACGAGACGCTGATCCTCGGCGACATCGCCCGCAAGGCCGTCGTGCAGGTGCGCGACACCGTCGTCGAGCTCGTCCGCGACAGGATGCCCGCTGAAGCGGAGGCGCTGGCGGCGACACTCAGCGAGGGCCGCTGGACGCACGACTTCCCCATTCGCCTCGAGCACGCCCGGCAGCTCGGCCTGCCCGTCAGCGACGCGCTGCCGGAGGGCGTCCACGAACTGATGGACAGGTATCCGCGGCGGGCGCAGCGGCGCCCATCGGTGGAGTTCATCCCGACGCCGTACCGCGAGCCCGGGCAGGACCGCTGAGGGCCAGTGCCCATGTGCGACGGACCGTTGTTCGGATGCGCCTCATCCGTGACATAGTCTCGCTATAGGTCGGCATCGCCCAAGCGGCGGGAAATGGAGAAGACATGATCCGCACGAAAACGGCCCGGTCAACCCTTGTAGCGGCGCTGCTGCTCGGGCTGCTTGCAGTCGCTCTGATCGCGACGGGGTGTGGCGGTGGCACGACCGCCTCGCCGTCGCCGTCGCCCTCGCCCAGCGCCAGCTCGCTGACCGAGAAGCTGGCGGCGCTCACCGCCTACATCGCCCAGGTCACGCCCATCTACCAGACGACCTCATCGGCGGTCGGCTCCCTCGGCGAGGCCGTGAGCGGCCTCAGCACGAAGCCCGACAAGTCCTGGGCCACATCGGGCGCCCAGATGGCATCGGCAGCGACGGCGCTCGGCACGGCGGCGACAGACCTTTCCGCGCTCACCCCGCCGGCGGCGCTTCAGGGTACGCAGGACAACGTGGTCAAAGTCCTACAGGCAGCGCAAAAGGTGCTCGCAACGACCGGCGGATATCTGTTGCAGCGCGTCTTCGACCCCAGCTACCCCGACATCAAGACGCAAATCAAGCAGCAGGTGACCGACGCTCTGGCGACTGCCTGGGCGAGCATCCTCAACGCTGCCGGCCAGGGATCAACACCGGCGCCGACGGCGACACCCTGAAGGCCCGACGATGGGGAGGCCCCGGGGAAGAAGGCAGCGGCGGGCGCCGGCTCCGCCGCAGCCCGCGGCGCAGACGCAGCGACTACGTCGCTGCCGTTGCGGGTAGGCACAGTCGACAGCGATCAGAGGATCACGCAGCGGCCATGAGCCGCAGGGCGCAAACAAGGGGGCGGTCGGCATGAACGAAGAGGAGATGCGCGCGGAGCTGGCGCGGCTTGAGGCGGAGAACGTGAGCCTTCGCGCGCAGAAGGACATGCGCGAGAAGATCGCCGCCCTGGAGGCCGAGAACGCGTCCCTGGACGCCGGCCTTGCGGACGAGGGCCCAGCCCCGGCGTCCGCTGCCGCCGACGACGAACAGCCCGCCGCCGCGCAGACCGCCGTCACGCAGGCCGCACCCGCGGCGCTCGCCGCCGAGCAGACCGCCCTCACGCAGACCGCCGCCGAGCAGACCGCCGCCGAGCAGACCGCCGTCACGCAGGTTGCTCCCGCGGCCCCCGGGGCCGCGCCCGACGCGGAGGTTGTCATGGTGCGCAAAGGCAGCCGCCTGCGCAACTGGCTGGTCGGCGTGCTCGTCGTCCTCACCTGCTTCTCGCTGGTGGTCACGGGGGTCGCCTGGTGGGTGCACTACAGCGTCTTTAGCACCAGCGGCTACATCAATCTGGTCGCACCGCTGGGCAAGGACCCGGCGGCCATCAAAGCCCTCAGCGACTACGTCGCCACGCAGGTGGTCACGGCCACCGATCTGCAGACGCGGACCGCGACGGCGCTGCCGGCCAACGCCCAGTTCCTCGCGGGTCCCATCACCGGCGCCGTCAACTCGTTCATCGCCGACGGCACCGCCAAGGTCCTCTCCACGCCTCAGGCGTACAACCTGTGGATCAAGATCAACACCCTGGCGCACGACCAGATCGTCGCCCTGCTGCGTGGCCAGACGACCTACACCTACGTCCAGGGTAACGACGTGAAGCTCAATACCCTGCCGCTCATCAGCCAGGTGCTCGTCTGGGTGGCCGGCAAGCTGCCGGGCGCCCTGGGCACGAAGTTCTCGCCGCCGGTGATCGCCCCCGGCACGCCGCCCGCGCAGGCGGTCCAGCAGGTCTCTGCCTGGATCGGCCGCCCGCTGGCCGCGGACTTCGGGCAGATCACCCTGCTGCAGAACAGCGCCCTGGGCCCGGCCAAGACGGCCGTGCGCCTGTTCGACACGCTCGTCTGGGTGCTGCTCGTCGTCTTCATCGTGCTCGTCGCCCTCACGATATGGCTCTCGCGCCGCCGCCGCCGCACGCTCATCGAGCTGGGCATCGGCGCAGCCATCGCCCTGATCCTCACGCGCGTCATCGTCAAGCAGGCCTCCGGCGTTCTGGTGAGCAAGATCCAGACGGGCAACGGCATGTCCATGGTGAAGAACGTCGTTGCCGCCGCTCTCGGTCCCCTCACGACGCTGACCATCTGGATCGTGGTGAGCGGCGTGATCGTCGCGATCGCCGCCTGGTTCAGCGGGCGACGGGACTTGCAGGTGGCCGTGGTCAAGGCGGGCAGGAGCGTTGCCCGAAGGACCGACAGCGCGGCTGCGGCAGACTCGCCGGCCATGAACTGGATCAGCGACCACGCGGCGCTGCTGCGCATCGCCGGCCTGGTCGTCGGCCTGCTGCTCCTGATCCTCGTCGCGTCGTCGTGGTGGCTGATCGCCTTGCTCATCGTGCTCCTCGTGCTGTACGAGGGCGCGCTCAGCCTCATCGCGCGACAGTGGCCGTTCGCCCATCAGACCGGCGGGGAGACCGCCGGCTGAGCCAAGGGGACACCTGTGACCCATGCGGGGCGGGGCCGCTTGCGGCCCCGCCCCGCACGCTCACCGCAGCCGCTACGCTCGCCGACCTCGTCAGTCTCGGGATGCTCGGGATCTTCTCTCTGCTGCCCCTGCAGCCTAGAAACGTCCAGGGCCACGCGGTCCTGCGCATGGGGTTGCGCCGGCTGCCGATGACCGCGGCGCGAGGGCCGGCGCGCGGCTAACCGGCCGTTCCGGCCGGCTCTCGCGCCGCGAGCCAGGCCGCGAGATCGGCGACGACCGCGTCGCGCCCCGTCTCGTTGAAAATCTCGTGGTAGTAGCCCTCGTAGCGGTGCACCGTCTTGTCGGTCGAGCCGGCGGCGGCGAACAGCTCCCGGCCGGCCTGCGGATCGGCGACCGCGTCGGCGTCGCCGTACAGCAGCAGGAGCGGCAGACGGATGCGGCCGGCCGCCGAGAGAGCCGCGCTCTGCGCGGTCACCACCTCGACGGCCCACCTGGCCGTGGCTACGTGATGGTTCAGCGGGTCGGTGCCGTAGGCCCTCACGACGTCTTGATCGTGCGAGAGGCCGGCGGGGTCGAGGGTGTTGCCGATGTTCAGGGCGGGCGCGACCAGCGAGAGCACCCGCGCGGCGTGGAGCTTGAGCGGTGGTACCGGCATGCCGAGGCGCAAGAACGGCGAACAGAGGATGAGACCGGCCAGACCGTCGGTCGGCCGCTCCTCGACAAACGCGGCGGCGATGAGCCCGCCGAGGCTGTGGCCGAGCAGATACAGTGGCCGCCCAGGCTCTTCTTCACGCACGGCCTCGAGGAAGACAGCGGTGTCGTCGAGATAGTCGCCGAAACGGCCTAGGTGCCCCCGTCGCCCGCCCGAGCGGCCGTGGCCGCGCAGGTCGTACACGTGCGCCGCGCAGCCGCGCGTCGCCATGTCCTCGGCGAGCCCGCGGTAGCGGCCGCCGTGCTCGCCGTACCCGTGGACCACCGCGAGCACGGCGGCCGGCTCACCTTCGGGGCGCCACGCCCGTCGCAAGAGCACAAGGCCGTCGGCGGCCGCGAGCTGCGCGTCGGTGTGTTCCACGCTCAGCCTCACAGGCTCAAGGCCGCGCGCAGCGACGAGGAGATGGCGGCCAGGCCGCCCTCCAGCTCGTCGGGCAGCGGCCAGCCGTAGCCGACGCGCATGTGGCGGCGCGACTGCTCGAACCAGTGGCCGGGGCCGACGTAGGCGCCGTGCCGGTCGTTCAGCGCGCGGTAGAGCTCGTCGACGTCCACCGGCACGTCCGGCTTGACCCGCGGGAAGCACACGCAGCCGCCGCGCGGCTCCACCCACTCCATCAGCTCCTCGCCCGCCATCCAGCCGCTGACCACCTCGAAGCGGCGGCGGATGCGGGCGTTGATCTGCGGCAGCCAGGTGTCGCGCTCTGCGAAAGCGCGCGCCGCGATCTCCTCGTCCACGATGCTGCCGCAGATCCCGATCTGCTCCTTGGCGGCGAGGAACGTGGCCATGAGGTCGCGGTCGCGGCAGACGAGCCAGCCGCAGCGGATGCCGGGGATGCCGTAGGTCTTGGACAGCGAGCTGACGCTGATGACGCGGTCGCTCAGCGTGGCGGCCACGGGCAGCGGGTCGCCGAAGGTCATCTCGCGGTAGGTCTCGTCGACGAGCAGCCGGCAGCCGGCGGCTTCGACCCGGCCGACGACGCTGCGCAGGTCGGCCTCGCTCATGGTCACCCCGGTGGGATTGTGCGGCAGGGTGATGCTCACGTACTTCGTGCGCGGCGTGTCCAGCGCCATGAGCTTGTCGGGGTCGATGCGAAAGCCTTCTTCGAAGGTGAGGTCGAGGTAGCCGATGTCCGCCTCGATGGCCCGCGGCGTCTCGATGTTGGTGGCGTAGTTGGGGCGGATGACGACGAGGTGATCGCCCTTCTCGAGCAGCGAGGTGGCGATGATGAAAAGCGCCTGGGCGGCGCCCGCCGTGACGAGCACGTTGTCACGGCCCACGCCGCCGCCCGCCCCGCCGCTCTGCGCGGCGATCAGCTCGCGAAACGTGTCGTTGCCGAGGTGGTCGCCGTAGAAGAGGAGCATGTCGCCGAGCTCGATGCCGAGGTCGGCCAGCGAGCGGTCGCGCACGGAGCTCTCGCTGAGGTTGAAGCGGATCTTGTCGTAGCCGAGCTGCTCGGGCGACTCCTCTTCGATGGGCATGCGGCGGTACTTCACGAGCGCTGACCTCCTTGGCGGACGGCGTGGTGCCTTTCGCCAAGACTACATCCGCGGCGGTGACCGTGTCGCGGCGCCGGGACCCGGGTGCTACAGTCATCCTGAAGCGGGAGGGAGCCTTGGGCATGGCCACGCACCACAGATCAGCGGGGTCCGCGGCGCGACTGCGCGTCGCGGCACCTTCGTGGCTCGCCTGCCTGCTGGTCGCCGGCGCACTTCTCGGCGCCTGCTCCGCGCCGGCGACGACGAGCGGAGCGGGGGCGGCAAGCGTGACCGCCGCCGCCGGCAACGACTGGGCGCACGTGCTGCAGGTCGTGGCCAATCTCAAGGCGCAGCCACCCTCCGCGCCCGCCATCTGCCTGCTCGGCGGGTCCGCGGCCCGCGAGAGCACGATCGACGACGCGAGCTGGGCCGCTCAGGTGCGGCAGCTCGGCGGCCCGTCCGTGGCCGCCTTCAATCTCGGCTCGCGCAACCGCACCCTGGACGAGGACGTCGCGCTTGTCCGCGCGCTGCCCAGCATGCGGGGCATCGTGTACATCGGCATCAACGTCGGCCGCTTCACTGCTCCGCCGTCGAACCCCACCATCGATCTTCCGCAGCCGACGCAATCGCTGCCGCCGTACCGCCAGCACCAGTACAGCCAGAGCAAGATCCTCAGCGTCGCCAAGAAGAAGGCGCTGCTCGCCCAGTGGCTGGCGAAGCGCTACCCCGCGTTCACGAAGAACTACGCCTCCAACCTCGAGACACTTGCGCAGCTTCTGGTCGCCTGCAAGGACCAGGGCCTGCGCGCGGTGCTGCTAGAGCTGCCGCGCGACACGGCGATCATCGGCAACGCCCTCGACGCGCCGCTGGCCCGGTACGCCTCAGGCTGCCGGGCCCTCGCCAAGAAGCACGGTATCCCGTGGGTGAGCTTCGTCGGCGCGGCTCGCCTGCCCAACGCCGACTTCTACGACCTCTGGCACCTGGTCGAGCCCGGGCGCAGCGTGTGGCAGCGGCTTCTCTCGGCGAAGACCGTCGCTCTTCTCAAGAAGTACGGCATGGACGGCGCGGCTCCGTGACACGCCGCGCCGTCGTCGCCGCCTGCGCGGCGCTTGCCTGTCTGGCGACGGCCGGCGCCCCGTTCGTTACCGGCCAGGCACGCGCCGGCGCAGCGTATCCGAAGGCGTTCGCTGCGACCGACGATGCCGCGGCGGCCCACGCTCGTGACTCCGGCAAAGACCGCCTTCACCGCCTGCAGATCGTCGCCAACCTGCGGGCCGAGCCGCCCGCGCAGCCGGTGGTCATCCTCCTCGGCGGCTCGGCGGCGCGGGAGGCCACGATCGACGATCAGAGCTGGGCCGCCCAGATACTGCAGCTCGGCGGCCCTCACGTGCTCGCCTACAATCTGGGGTGCAAGCACGACACCTTCGAGCTCGATCGCAAGGTCGTTGAGCTCCTTCCCGAAGACATGCCGGCGATCGTCTACATCGGCATCAACATCGGGCGCTTCTGCAACGCGCCCTCCGATCCCGCGCTCGATCTGCCCACGCCCGAGATTCCTCCGCGCCTCTACTACCAGCACGTCTACTCGGTCGACAAGCACATCCAGAGCACGTCGCTCAAGCGCTACTATGTGCAGTACTGGCTGGCGGCCCGTGGTCCCGAGTTCGACGCCCACCACAGCTACAACATCGGGGTCCTGGAGAGGGTCGTCCGTCTGTGCCAGGACCGGGGCCTCCACCCAGTTCTGGTCGACCTGCCGCGCGACCTGCCCGTCATCGGCGACGCGTTCGACGCGCCCGTGTCGACGTACAAGGCCGCCTGCGAGCGGCTGGCGGCCGAGTACGACGTCCCCTGGCTCACCTTCGTCGCCGCGGCGCACTTCGTCGACCGCGACTTCTTCGACATCTTCCACCTCGTGGAGCCGGGCCGCGTCAAATACCAGTACCTGTTCTCGGTGAAAACCGCGAGGCTGCTCGACAAGTACGGCCTCGAAGACCCCGAGCCCTCGCCGACGCCCTCGCCGACGCCCTCGCCCACGGAAACGCCGACGTCCTGAGGCGGTGGAGCCGCCGCGAAGCGCGGCGCGGCCGGCGGGCCGGCGGCCGCGAGGCCCTCCGGCCCGTCAGATCGCGCAGCCGAAACGGCCGTGCTTCTCGAAGTACTTCTGGTGATAGTCCTCGGCCGGCCACCATTCGGGCGCCGCTGCGATGACCGTGACGACGGGCCTGCGGAGTCTGCCTTCAGTGTCCAGCGCGCGCACCGCGGCGCGCGCGGCGTTCTCTTGCTCCGGCGTGTGGAAGAAGATCGCGGAACGGTATTGGTCGCCGACGTCGGGACCCTGGCGGTTCATCTGCGTGGGATCGTGCATGCCGAAGAACGCGGCCAGAAGCTGCTCATACGTGAGGCGCTCGGGATCGTACTCGAGGCGCACCGCCTCGGCGTGACCGGTCTTGTGCGAGCACACCTGCTTGTACGTCGGGTGCGGCGTGGAGCCGCCGGCGTAGCCGACCTCGGTACGGGTGACGCCGTCGAGCTGCGCGAACCGTTGTTCGACGCCCCAGAAGCAGCCGGCCGCGAATGTGGCGATGGCCATTGTCTCGCCTTCCTGTGGGTGGCGCGCGCACGAGGTGCGCGCCGTGCAGGAGGTTGATTCCCGCAAAGGCGGAGCGACACGCATGCCCGGCGGCCCGCCGCGCCGGGGGCAGCCGGAGGTTACGACCTCTGCGCGCCCGCGAGCGCGCCGGCCGGCTGCGGCCGGCTTCGCTCCTCGAGCATGCGCATGTGCCGGCGGTTGCGCGGGTCGCGCCACCACATGCGCGCGTACCACCAGCACCAGCCGTACTCGAGCATCCGGTCGTGGCTTCGCCGGCTACGGGTGACGACCCACGAGGCGAACTTCTGCACGGGGCGTTCGGCGTTGAAGAAGCGCCGCTGGCCGCGCAGCACTTCGCGCTGCAGCTCCGCCGCGCTCATCTGCCGCGGCTCGAAGACCACGTGCTGCGCGTCGTACAGGAACCAGTCCTTGGTGATGATGCGGCCCTGGGCGTCGAGGTCGTTGAACTGCTGGGTGCCGGGCAGCGGCGTGAGGATGTTGAGCATGACCGTGTCGATGTGGTTCTTGATGGCAAAGGTGACCGTATCGCGCACGGAGCTGGGCGAGTCGCTGTCGGCGCCCAGCACGAACATGCCGTGGCTGCGGATGCCGTAGTCGCGCAGCACCTTGATGGCGTGCTCGATGTCGCCGACTGTCTGCGACTTCTCGAAGTGATCAAGCGTCTCCTGATTCACCGATTCGAGGCCGAGGGCGACGAAGTCGGCCCCCGAGGCCCGCATGAGCTCAAGCAGCTCCTGGTCGCGCACGACGTCGGTGCGCACCTGGGCGCCCCAAGGGACGGTGATGCCCTCGTCGATCATCAGCCGCAGGAGCTTCTTGAGACGCTTCTTGTCGGCGGCGAAGTTGTCGTCGTAGAAGAAGATCTTCTCGGGCTTCTTCTCTTTGATCTCGGCGACCACGTTCTCGGCGCTGCGGAAGCGGTACTTGCGCCCGAACATCGCCGTCACCGAACAGAAATTGCAGGCGAAGGGGCAGCCCCAGCTCGTCATGATGGGCGTCTGGGTGATGCGCTCGTTCCCGGCGACAAGCGTGATGTCGGGGAACGGGAGCGTGTCAAGGTCGGCGCAGCGCTCGTGCAGCTCGTTGTGCACGTTCTGCCCGTCGCGGCGGAAGGAAAGGCCGGTGACCGACTCGAGCTCGCGCTTGCCCTGCAGGGCGTCGACGAGCTCGAGCATGATCGTCTCGCCGCCCTCGCCGCGGGCCACGAAGTCGGCGTGCTCGAGCGCCTCGTCGGCCATGAAGGTCACGTGCGAGCCGCCGACGATGACGGGGATGCGTCGGCGGCGCAGGCCGTCGGCGATGGCGTACGTGGCCGGCGTCGTCGACGTGGTGCTGGAGAGGCCGACGAGGTCCGCGGTGTGCACGTCGTCCCAGTCGATGGGCGCGAGCTGAGGGTTGTAGATGCGTACGTCATGGCCGTGCTGCTTGAGGGCGGCGCCGATTATCGGCAGCCCGAGGCGCACGAAATAGGAGTGCGACCAGAGGTGCATGCTGGGGGCCTCGGGCTCGATAAGGCGGATCTTCATGGGCGTCCTTTGGATGTGGCTGCGGCCGCCGCGTGGCGAGACGGGCCGGTTGCGCGATGACGGAGGGGAATATGACCTTGCACAATATAGACCAACGAGGTCCCCGCCGCCCGCCGCCGCTGCGTCTGATACCGTGGTCGGCGACACGCCGACCACGCGAGGGACCATGCGCATCGACTTCGACAAGCATATCGACCGCACAGGCTCGGCCAGCTTCAAGTGGGACAAGTACCCCGACGGCGTCCTGCCCCTCTGGGTGGCCGACATGGACTTCGCCTCGCCGCCGGCCGTCGTGGCGGCGCTGCGCGCACGCGCGGCCCACGGCGTCTTCGGCTACGCGCTCGTCCCCGACTCTCTCGTCGATGCCATCCGCGCGCATCTGGTGGCACGCTACGGCTGGCTCATCGAGCCCGAGTGGCTGGTGTGGCTGCCGAGCGTGGTGCCCGGGCTCAACCTCGCCTGCCGCGCCTTCGCCGGGTTGGGCGAGGCGGTGATGACCGTCACGCCCGTCTACCCGCCGTTCCTCGAGGCGCCGCCGAACCAGGGCCGCCGGCTCGTCACCGTGCCGGCGGTCTTCGTCGGCGGCCGCTGGCGGCTGCCCCTGGAGGCGATGGAAGCGGCTGTCACGCCCGACACCCGCGTGCTCCTCTTCTGCCATCCACACAACCCGCTGGGGAGGGTGTGGAGCGGGGAGGAGGTGGCGGCGGTCGCCGGCTTCTGCCGCCGCCACGACCTCGTTCTGTGCTCGGACGAGATCCACTGCGACCTCATCCTCGACGAGCTTGACCACGTGCCGACGGCGCTCGCGTCTCCCGGCGACGCCGAGCGCATCGTGACGCTGATGTCGCCGAGCAAGACCTTCAACCTGCCGGGTCTCAACTTCGCCTTCGCCATCGTCGCCGATCAGGGACTGCGGCGGCGCTTCGTCCGGCCGAGCGAGGGGCTCCTCCCCTTCCCCGGCTGCTTCGCCATCGCTGCCGCGGAGGCAGCGTATTGCGAGGGCGGCGACTGGCTTAGCGAGCTGCTCGCCTACCTGCGCGGCAATCGCGACCTGCTCGAGCGCTTCGTCGCCGAGTCGCTGCCTCGCGTGACGCTGACACACGTCGAGGCCACCTACCTGGCCTGGCTGGACGTGCGCGGGCTCGACCACGCCGACGCCGCCAAGGCCTGCCTGGAGGCGGGAGTGGCGCTGTCGCCCGGGGCCGCCTTCGGCGACCCGGGCTTCTTGCGCCTCAACTTCGCCTGCCCGCGGAGCACCCTGCAGGAGGCGCTGCGCCGCCTGCAGGGTGCCCTCGGCTGAGCTACACTCCCGAGCCATGACCTATCGCACGGACCGCCGGATGCGCCGCCATCGGACTCGCGTGTACCGCCGGCGACGCCTGCTTGCGCTGGTCGCCGTCGTCGTGCTGGTCGTGGCGCTCGCCGCCGCGGCCTTTGCCGTGACCCGTGGCAGCGGCAAAGACGCGGGCAGGGGCTCGACGGCCGCGGCCGGCGGCAAGGCCAGCGGCACGCCGTCCGCCTCGCCCTCTCACGCCGCGCCCGCCTCACCCAGCCCCAGCGCCGCCTGGACCGGCCCGCCGTCCGACAAGCTCAACCTCAAGCTCCGCAAGGTCATCGTCAGCGCCGACATCTCACCCAAGTCCGTGGTCTCCAGCGGCACCGGCTACGTCTTCGCGCAGAACATGATGTACCGGCACACGATCACGGTGTACGACACCAAGACGCTCGCGCTGGTGAAGACCATCCCGGATCGCATCAAGCTCTCCGACTACGGCTACAAGAAGAAGACGGGCAGCGTCCAGGGCGCTCCCGTGGAGGCCGCCGAGACCCCCGACCACCGCTTCATGTACGTGTCCCAGTACTCCATGTACGGCGACGGCTTCTACCACCAGGGCGACGACGTCTGCTCGCCGAGCAGCGGCATCGACGACAGCTACGTGTACCGCGTCCCCATCGACACTCTGAAGATCGACAAGGTCATCAAGGTTGGGGCCGTGCCCAAGTTCCTCGCCGTCACGCCGAACCAGGACTACCTGCTCGTGAGCAACTGGTGCTCCTACACCCTGAGCGTCGTGGACGTGCACACCAGCAAGGAGCTCCGCCAGGTGTATCTCGGGCCCTACCCGCGCGGCATCGCCGTCGACCCCGACTCGCGCTACGCCTACGTGGCCGTGATGGGCAGCTACGACATCGCCCGCGTGGACCTGCAAGATTGGGGCGTGACCTGGATCCGCGGCGTGGGCTCGGGCCCGCGGCACGTCATCATGAGCCCGAACGGCAAGAAGCTCTATGCCACGCTGAACGCCGAGGGCAACATCGCCAAGATCGACGTCGCCGAGAAGCGCGTCGTCGACAAGGTCTACACCGGCTCGGAGCCGCGCAGCATGGCCATGGCCCCCGACGGCAAGTCGCTCTACGTGGTCAACTACGGCTCCAACACGATGAGCAAGGTGCGCACCAGCGACATGAAGGTCATCCAGGTCGTGAACACCAACGCGGCGCCGATCGGTATCACGTACGACGCGCCGTCGAAGAGCGTGTGGGTGTGCTGCTACTCCGGCAGCATCATGGTGTTCGAGGACCGCTGAGCGGTCTCCCGAGCGCCGCTCTGGCGATCAGCCGCTCTGGGCGATCGTTCCATAGCGCTCGACGGCTGCCGTGCCGACAGGTGTGCTGAACGGTCCGTCTTCCGGAGGAGAGACCGGGGCATGAGGAACAGCGATTCGTCGCGTCAGCGCGGCTTCACGATGATCGAGCTGCTGATCGTCGTTATCGTCATCGGCATCCTTGCGGCCATCGCCATACCGCTGTACATGAGCCAGCGCACCAAGGCCAAGGACGCCGCGGTGAAGGAGGGCGTGCACGCGGTCCAGGTCGGCGTCGTGAGCTGGGCCGCGGACCACGACGAGGCCTACCCGGGCGACGGCGACGTTACGTCACTCAAGAACGGTCAGCCGTCGGCGTTCTCCGCCTACGTGAAGCCCTGGCCAGCCAATCCGTTCACCGGGGCGCCCATGCGCGGCAGCTACAGCGTGGGCGACTACACCTATCACTGCCCGATCCGCGCCGGCGATCGCTCCTACTACCTCGGCATGCCCGGCTACGCGCTCTTTGCCCATCTCTCGGGCATGAAGGACTTCCCCAAGCAGTAGGCGCGGTCGGCGCGAGCCGGTTGCGGCGCTGCGCTCAGACTCCCGTGCGGCGCAGAATCCGCACTCCGGCCGCGGACCCGACGAGCACGACGTCGGCGCGCCGGCGCGCAAACACCCCGCACTCCTCCACGCCGGGGATGGCGTCGGGCTCGAGCTCGAGGCCCTCCGGCCGGACTTCCAGAGATACCAGGCACGAGAAGTCCCCAGAAAGAGCAAGCGTTCAGAGCGTCTCGAGCATTCGATGCGAGCGCTCACGAGCGTTCAATGCTCGGATGTCACCAGTGGTTTCACCACTATGTCACTAGTGGCGTCGCCAGTCTGTCGCCAGAGGACATCTACGGGCTTGGGCGATAGACGCGGTTCTTGGTCGCCCCCACAGGTAGCAGTACGCCCTTGGCGATCAACTCAGCAACATCGCGCTGCAGAGTCCGCCGGGAAACCCCTGGGTGCATGCCTCCGTACTCCGGCAGGGTCATCCGGCCGTGCTTGAGCGCGCGCAGAAGACCGACCGCCTGACGCCCGTTCAATCCGAGTCGAGCCACCGTGCGGAGCGCCACAAGCCGGTAGATCCAGGCACGGTGTTCTACAACCCGATGCGCATCCTTCTGGGATCGATCGGAATGGTCGACGCGGACGATGCCATGGGCATCACGAGTCTCGACAACGTTGTCGTCAGGAGCATTGAGGGCAAGCTGCACTACAGGCGGTTCTATTGGTGGTTGCGCTCGTGGTGCGGGGCCGAGCTCGTCAAGTCGCTCACTCGCGGCGCGGTTCGTGAACGCATGCTTTTCCGGAGCCTGGCATCCGGGTCTGTTCGTCTTCCACCATGGGAGGCTCAGGTCGAGGCGGCCGAGACCACGCTGCGGATCGGTCAGGCAAGGCGCCAAGTGACGGCGCAGCTTCCGTCAATAGGCGCTCTGCCCGCAGCGTACCTGCGCTGCGCCTTCGACGCCGCCAGCCGACCTGATCGTGGTCGCCCAGACCCTGCTTAGGCGCGTGAGCACGTCGAGCAGTCGACCAAGGACTATCTGCTCAAGGCGCTCACGTAGAACTTCAAGGACCATCGCTTCGCCCACCTGGTCGGCGACCTGCTCAAGACCACGGTCTATCGCACGCGCGTGTCGCCGGAGGGACCGGATAGGGGTATCGACATCGTCGCGTTCACGGACGAACTGTGTCTTCACCCGCCGATCATCAGGGTGCAGGTCAAGAGCGGCGACAGCAACGTCGGGTCGCCTGATGTGCACGAGCGCTCCGGAGCGGTGGGCGACAAGGGCGCCAGCCTCTTCGTCACGCTGGCATCGCTCCCAAAGTAGGCCCGCGACTTCGCCGCGGCCAAGGGCGACATCCGCCTGCTCAGCGGCGACGCCCTCCTCGAGCTGTTGCTGGAGCACGACGAGGAACTGGACGCCAAATATCGCCCCGAGATCCCGCTCAAACTGGTCTACATTCCGGAGCCGGCGGAGGAGGCGGGAGACATCTGACCTCCGGCCCACTTCTCGCTCTTTCGGGCTCGGACGCCATTGTGACCCCGGGGATCCCCGTGGCGCCTTGGCGGCGCAGTCCGAGGGTCGTATCATCGAGTCACGAGTACGCCCGCCATCGACATTGAGAAGCTCGCGCCCGAGGAACGGCTCCACTTGATCGAAGACCTCTGGGAGAGCTACGGACCCCTGACCGTCGTCGGGGGCGGTGGTAGGATTCACCTTGGCAACCTACGGGGGGACCCATGCGGTACTGGCCGCTCAGTCTGCTTGGGCTCGTTGCTCTGGCAGCGCTTGGACTTACCTCGCCGCTCGCCTACGCGCGTCAGACTCGGCAGGCCCACCTTGCTCATCAGTCCCCGTGCGCAAGCGTCTGCCGAACCTCCGAGCAATCCCCGCCGACGTCGAGCGACCTCATCTCTGTCGACTTCGTCGACGCCCAGCACGGGTGGGCCGTCGGCACGGCGGGCGCCGTCATCGCCACCACGGACGGCGGCCACACCTGGACAAGGCAGCAGAGCGGCGTTCGCGGCAACCTCTGGGCCGTTGACTTCGTGGACCGGCAGCACGGCTGGATCGCTGGTGCTTCTGAGTGGAACGGGATCGTCCTGCGCACCAGCGACGGAGGAACGACTTGGACGACGGTCCTTCAAGGCAACCCCTCCGGGAATCCGATCCCGTCGCTCCGGGATGTGCAGTTCCTTGACGAGATGCACGGCTGGGCTGTCGGGGACGCGGGCCACGTCATGGCGACGGACGATGGTGGCACCACGTGGCGCCGACTCACGCTCCCGTCGCAGGCCAGCGTCAAAGGCGTCGCGTTCGTCGACGAGCTGCACGGCTGGGTCAGCGTCTACAGGTATGGCGACGACGCCGCCGTGTACGGGACGCAGGATGGCGGCGCGACGTGGACCGCCCAGCTCAGCACTCTGCACTTCGACGCCATGAACACGCTCGCATTCGCCGACCAGCGTCACGGCTGGATGCTCACAGGTGCAAGGCTTTGGCGCACCGACGACGGCGGCTTCACCTGGACCGCATCGAAGCCACAGGCCCACCCGTATGCGAGTCTCTTCTTCTTGGACGCGCGACAAGGTTGGATCCTCTCCGGTGCGGGCGTCTTTGCGACCTCAGACGGAGGACGCACCTGGTCGAGTCAACTGCGGTCGGGCACCAGTTCACCCGGACATGGTTCCTTCTGCTTTGTGGACCCGCAGCGCGGCTGGGCGGTGGGCCTCCACGGGACGGTCATGAACACCCTTGATGGCGGGCGCCACTGGGAGGTGCAGACGAGTGCCTTGCCGGGTACGCCGGTGCCGCGCTCGCCGCAGGGGACGGTGAGGGGCACTCGTCCCACGTTCACCTGGGCAGCCACACCTCGGGCTCTCAGGTACCAGGTGACCGTGAGGTGGGGAGCGCACAAGCTGCGCCAAGCAGGCATCATCACGACCTCTTGGCGGCCCGCGGAGGAACTGCCGCGAGGAGTTCCCATGACGTGGGAAGTACTGGCGCGCAACGACGCCGGCAGAGGCGAATCCTCACCGCCCGTGTCGTTCACGATCCGATGAGGTCGATCGGAGGTAGCATCTCGCGTGACGAGGATCCGCCGCGGTGGCTACGTCTTTCTCACGTGGTCGGGCGACCATCCGCCCAGGCAAACCGATGCAGGGCATTGCGAGCACCAACGCGCTCACCCTGATTCGCCAGCTTGAGAGCGAGGGACTGCTGTGAAGACCACGTCGATCGTGGCGAACAACCGCAGGCGGGCCTTCGAAGTCGAGACTCGGCGCGGGCAGTGGCTCTTTCCCTACAGCAAGGCAGAACCTCAACCGACGCCGTCTGTTCGACTGGTCGATCTGTACATCGACCCCGAACTGGGCAGCAAGGGCTTCACCTACCTGCTCGCATCCGGCGCCGAGGGCTCCATCCTCACGGACAACGTGCTCGACTACAACGAGGAACCTGGCAATATACGCGACCTGCTGCTTCATGACCTGACCGTGGAGGCCCTGGACCGCCTCGAAGCGCGAGATCATTCGCCGGCCCGGCACCTCCCCGTCGCAGTTCTTCCGCCTCATCGACCCCACGAATTACCGCAAGTCGGTCGACGAGTTGCTCTCGGTGCTCCGGGTGCTCGACTGCGAGGTCGAGGTCATCGTGTGAGCGATGAGCGCCTGAGAACGTCGCACTTGCGATTGAAGACGGATTCCTCCATGAAATCCCTGCCAACAACGCCCACTTGCACAACTTGCCTTAGTTGCCGATAATCCCGATAGAGAGTCCGATCGGGAGGCGACCATGGTCCCAAGTCTCAAGTTCAGCGAAGCGCGCAATGACCTCAGCCGTGTCGTTGACCGCGTCCTGGCGGGAGAGCCCGCGGCAATCGACCGTCGAGGCAGACGGGTGCTTATCACCAACTGGGACGAGCAGCGGCTGCTGCTCGAGGGTTCTTTCCGGTTCCATCCCGACGTCCGTCTCGGGCAGCCCGACGGCGTGTACATCTGGCTCCCCGAGCTCGCCATCTACGGCGAGGGCGAGACGCTGGAAGCGGCCGAGAACGACCTTCTCGACGAAGCGTCGGTGTACGTGGAGGAGTGGTTCGAGGAGCTGCATTCCGCGCCCAACCACGTCGGTAATCGAGGCTGGGTCTGGCGACTCGCCATGGCCGACGACCGCGCTGCGGCGCGGCGCATCCTCTTCGGCGAGTGACGCTCCCGACCTACGCCGATCTCAAGCGCTTCTGCGAGGTCGACGGCTGGTACGACAGCGCTGCGGCGCGCGGCGCGAGGAGCGGCGATCACTTCCGCAACGCACGCGTTCTGAGAGACGGGACCCGTCTGCGAACGAGGGTCTCGCACGGCTCCGGCTCGATCCGCGACCCTGAGACCTTCAAGGACATTCTCCGCAGCCAGCTTCGCGTCACCGGGGAGCAGTTCTGGCTGGCAGTCGACAAGGGCGCGGCGCCGCATCGCCCCGGCGATGCGGCGCCCGAACCGCCGGGGCCGGGGCTGCCGTATGACCTCGTCAAGAACCTGACCGCACGTGCCGGCATCCCGCTGCGGGAGGTGCTGAGCATGGGCAAGGATGAAGCCGTGGCGCTCTGGCAGGAGTGGCTCACCCAGGGCGGCGGCGATCAGTGACTGTTCCGCGTTGCACGCGGGCTTCTTGTCGTGAAGTGACAGGAGGCCTTGCAGGAATCGGGCCGCTTTGAGGATATGGCAAAGCCGATTGGGTACCTTGCGTTGCTCGGCAGGCTCTGAAAGAATCCGGCATGAAACGTTCAAAGGTCAACCTGCATTGAAAGAAACTGTTCAATGCTCCATTCGTCGAGGGGCGAGCATGAAGGCAGAGGACTTCCATGCTCCAGCGGCTGGCCGACTGGTGGCCACCATGGACGGCGCGCTCGCCTTCGTCCCCGCGCCGCTTCCGCCGACGATCGCCTACGACGCCGAG
Source organism: uncultured Thermoleophilia bacterium (assembly GCA_903862845.1). GTDB lineage: Bacteria > Actinomycetota > Thermoleophilia > UBA2241 > UBA2241 > CAIXSE01. The sequence goes on along the minus strand of CAIOZS010000210.1, from coordinate 44,228 downwards.
CTTGTGCTCGCCCTCTCGCGCGCCGACGGCGCGCTCAGCGAGCTGTCCGGATTGGGCCGTCAGCTCCCGGATCCTCACCTGCTCATTGCTCCTTACCTCCGCCAGGAGGCCGTGCTCTCGTCACGCATCGAGGGAGCAGTGACGACGCTGTCCGAATTGCTCATCGACCAAGCCGGCGGTGCGACCACGGAACGCGGACGCGATGACCTCCGCGAGGTGCGCAACTATGTGACGGCGATGGAGCACGGGCTGGCGCGACTGGCGGAGCTGCCGTTGTCCCTGCGCTTGGTGCGAGAAGTGCACGAACAGCTCATGCGGGGAGTCCGTGACGGGACGAGTGCGCCGGGCGAGCTTCGCCGTCTTCAGAACTGGATAGGGCCGCCGGGATCGACGCTCGCGACGGCCACCTACGTTCCTCCACCCGTCCCCGACATGACCGAGGCGCTCGGGCTGTGGGAGCGATTCCTCCACGAGCGCGACACCATGCCGGTGCTCGTCCAGTGCGCTCTCATGCACGAGCACTTCGAGGCCATCCACCCGTTTCTCGACGGCAACGGTCGCGTCGGCAGGTTGTTGATCACCCTGTTCCTCGTCGAGCGCGAACGCCTGTCTCAGCCGCTGCTCTACTTGTCGGCATTCATCGACGCGCACCGCAACGACTACTACGACGCGCTGCTGCGAGTGCGGACGGAGGGCGACTGGCGAGGTTGGCTCCTGTTCTTCCTGGCCGGGGTCGCGGAGACCTCGGAGAGAGCCGCAAGGCAAGCGGCGACGCTGATGGATCTCCGCGAGCGCTATCACGAGCTCTTGCGACGAGCCCCGCGGGCCGTCGCGCTGGTCGACGAGCTCTTCCGTAGTCCCTACGTCACGACAGCCGGCGTTGCCCAGGCGCTGGGCGTCAGCACGCCTACGGCCAAGCGCGCCATGGACAAGCTTCTTGATGCCCAGATCCTCGAGGACATGGGCGAGCGCGCCTGGCGGCGCGTCTTCGTCGCCTCCGAGATCATGCGCGCGATCGAGACCCCCCTGGAGGACATGTGAACGGACCAGGTCATCCAGCGGCCAGCGGCAAGAAGCTCCCCACTCAGCAGTCGGCCAACGCCGCCGTCAAGCAGATCTGCGACATCATGTGGCGCTCAAACTGCGCCGGCGCGCTGCAGTACGTGCCGGAGCTCACCTGGATCCTCTTCCTGCGCATCCTCGTCGAACGCGAAGAGATCGAGGCCGACGAGGCACGCGCCGTGGGCGCCGAGTACAAGCCCTCTCTGACGGCGCCGTACCGCTGGTGCGACTGGGCGGCGCCGGACGGTGCCAAGCGCGCCGAACGGTAGTCGGGCGCGCTCGGCGCCTTCTTCCACTTTCTCCACGAGGAGCTTCTGCCGCACCTTCGGGAGCTGGGCGAGCAGCCGCAGGCGAGCTCGCGGCAGAAGGTCATTAGCCAGATCATGAGCTCGGTGGAGCGCACGCGCATCGACACCGAGCGCAACTTCCTCGACGTCATCGACAAGGTCGACGAGATCGACCACACCGCCGTCGACACCACGCACGTCTTCACGGTCTCGCAGGTCTACGAAGGCCTGCTGCTCAAGATGGGCGAGAAGGGCAACGACGGCGGCCAGTTCTTCACGCCGCGCGAAATCATCCGCGCTATGGTGCGCGTCATCGATCCACGCATCGGCGAGACGGTCTACGACCCGGGCTGCGGCACCGGCGGCTTCCTCGCACAATCGTTCGAGCAGATGACCGGCGCCGGCAACGCCAACATCACTTCAGGCGACCAGCTCACGACGCTGCAGGAGCACACCTTCTACGGCCGCGAGAAGGACAACGCCGTGTATCCCATCGCGCTCGCCAACCTGGTGCTGCACGGCATCGACGCGCCGCACATCTGGCATGGCAACACGCTGACGGCCACGGCCGCCTACGACGGCCTCTTCGAGGGCGCCCCGCCGCTCTACGATGTCATCCTCATGAACCCGCCCTTCGGCGGCAAGGAGGGCAAGGACGCGCAGACGCGCTTCGCGTACAAGACGGGCGCCACTCAGGTGCTCTTCCTGCAGCACGTGATCGACAGCTTGCGGCCGCCGGCGGGTGACGAAGTCACCGGCGGCCGCTGCGGACTCGTCATCGATGAAGGCGTGCTCTTCCGCACCAACGAGACCGCCTTCGTGCGGACCAAGCGCAAGCTGCTCGACGACTGCGACCTCTGGTGCATTCTGAGCATGCCGCCGGGCGTGTTCAGCCAGGCCCGCGCCGGCGTCAAGACCAACCTGCTGTTCTTCAACAAGGGCCGGCCCACCGAGCGCATCTGGTACTACGACCTCAGCGACCTCAAGGTCGGCAAGAAGACGCCCTTCACGCTGGCGCGCATGGGCGACTTCTTCGAGCTGGTCGGGGACTGCCGGGCCGGGGGCGCAGCGGACCGGCCCGACTCGGAACGCAGCTGGACGGTGATGCGCGACGCAATCGAGGCCAGCAACTACGACCTCAAGGCGGTCAACCCGCACCGAGTCGTCAACGAAGACACGCGCACGCCGGAGGAGCTGCTCGACGAGATCGAGCGTCAGCAGACGATCATCGCCGCGGCGATCGCGGAGTTGCGGCGCTTGTAGTCCAGCCGGGGCGGCGATCAGACCTGGACGCGCTCAGCGCGCCCGCGGCTCCCAGCCCATCACGGCCTTGACCTCGAGGAAGTCCTCAAGCCCGAACCGTCCCCATTCGCGGCCGTTGCCCGACTGCCGGTAGCCGCCGAAGGGCGCGCGGCCGTCAGTCGGCGCGCCGTTCAGGTGCACCATGCCGGTGCGCATCCGTCCGGCCACCCGCCTCGCCCGTTCGAGGTCGGCCGACTGCACGTAGCCCGAGAGGCCGAACTCGGTGGCATTGGCCAGTTCGATGGCCTGCGCCTCATCGCGGAACGGCGTGATGCAGAGCACCGGACCGAAGATCTCTTCCCGGAAGATGCGCATGTCGGGCGTCACATCGGCAAAGACCGTCGGCCGCACGAAGAAGCCCTTGTCGAGGCCGTCCGGCCGCTCGAGCCCGCCGGCGACCAGCCGGGCGCCCTCCGCGATTCCGGTCTCGATGTAGGCGCGCACCTTTTGGTACTGCTTGCGTCCGGCGACGGGACCCATGAAAGTCGCCCGGTCGAGCGGGTCGCCGACGGCCACCGCCCCGGCGGTGCGGGCGGCGACCTCGACCGCCTCCTCGTAGATCTCCTGCGCGACGAGCATGCGGGTGGGCGCGTTGCAGGTCTGGCCGGAGTTGTGCATGCAGCCCAGCGTGCCGGAAGCGACGACCTTCCGGACGTCCACGTCAGCGAACACGACGTTGGCCGACTTGCCGCCGAGCTCCTGGGAGACGCGCTTGATGGAGGGAGCCGCAGCGGCAGCCACGGAGCCCCCCACCGCGGTCGAGCCGGTGATCGACACCATGTCGACGAGCGGATGGGTGGAGAACGCGTCGCCCAGCGCCGCACCGGCGCCGTTCACCATGTTGAACACGCCGGGCGGGATGCCCGCCTCGTCCGCTGCGTCGGCGAAGAGCAGCGCCGAGAGCGGCGAGAGCTGGCTCGGCTTGAGGACCATGGTGCAGCCGGCGGCCAGCGCCGGTCCCACCTTGGCCGTCACCTGGTTCATCGGCCAGTTCCAGGGCGCGAGCAGGGCGCAGACGCCGACGGGCTCACGCACGATGCGCGTCGAGCCCCAGTCCTCGTGCAGCGGATAGTCGCGGAGCGCCTCCATGGCTTCCTTCAGGTGGCCCGCGCCGGCCAGCACCTGGCCGCCCTCGGCGAGCCCGCGCGGGATGCCGACCTCGGTCGTCATCGCGGCCGCGATCGCGGGGATGCGGCGCTTGTACGCCTCGCGGAGCCGCATCAGGAGCCCGATGCGTTCCTCGCGCGTCGTCTGCGAGTAGCTTTCGAAGGCCCGGTGAGCCGCCTGCACCGCCGCCTCGACGTCTGCGGGAGAGGCAGCCGCGACGCGCGCCACCTCCTCTTCCGTCGCCGGGTTGATGACGACGATCTCGTCCCCGGGATGGACGGGCTGGACCCACTGCCCGTCGATGTAGAACTTGCTTGCGTCAGTCACGTTCCCTCCAGCCCGTCTCGTGCCCGGGCGGAGCCTACCACGCAGTGGGCCGGCACATGAGACCGATCCTGGACGCAAGGCGTGCCGGTGGCGTTCGCAGCTGCGGACGACGAGTCCGCATTGTCTGCCGCCACGGGCCGGCGCGGTCGGTCCGCACCTGCCAGGAGCCCCAACGTCATCCCTTCGCGATCGACATCGTGACCCTCTCCGCGGCGGCGGCCCCTCGCGCCCACCGCCTCGACCCGTCAAGCTTCCCTCTCGGTTCATCAGCGCCTTGCCAAGCGTTACCACCGGAGGTATCGTTTCCCATGACGAAGATCCGCCGCGGCGGGTACGTCTTCATCACCTGGGTGGGTGACCACCCGCCCCGACACGTACACGTTCTGAGAAGCGAACGGCTGATCGTGAAGTCGAATCTGGAGGAGCACCGGCTCATGCATGGCATCGCAGACCCCAAGGTGCTCAGGCTCATCGAGAAACTGGAGAGCGAGGGTCGGCTGTGAAGATCACGTCTGTCGTGGCCAACAACCACAGACGCGCTTTTGAGGTCGCGACGCGGCGCGGGCAGTGGCCCTTCCCCTACAGCAAGGCAGACCCGTCGCCGAGCCCCACTGATCCGATAGTCGAGCTGTACATCGACCCTGAGCTCGCGCGCGAAGGCTTCACCTACGTGCTCGCCTCCGGCGCAGAGGGCTCGGTGATGATGGACCACGTCCTCGACTACAACGAGAAGCCCGGGTACATGCGCGACCTGCTCCTCCACAACCTGACCTGCGAGGCGCTCGACCGCCTCGAGACGACATCACTCTCGAAGCGCGAGATCATCCGCCGGCTCGGCACCTCGCCGGCGCAGTTCTACCGGCTGCTCGACACGACTAACTACCGCAAGTCGGTCGACAAGATGCTGGCACTGCTGCAGGTGCTCGGTTGCGAGGTGGAGGTCACCGTGCGGGAGAAGAGGAGCGCGTAGGTCTCAGCGGCACGGATTCGGGCCGAAGAGACTCTGCGCTCGCGGCCGGCGAAGCGCCGCGCCGGGCGCGTCAAGCGTCGGCCGCACCGTGCTTCTCGAACTTCTTGCGCTGCTCGGTGCTGAGGATGTGCTTGCGCAGGCGCACCGTCTTGGGCGTCACCTCGACGAGCTCGTCGTCGGCGATCCATTCGAGGGCGCTCTCGAGGGTGATGGGGCGCGGCACCTTGAGGCCGGTGTCGATCTCTTTGGTCGACTGCCGGTAGTTGCCGAGCTGCTTGCGCTTGGTGGGATTGCAGAGCATGTCGTCGGCACGTGAGTTCTCGCCGACGATCATCCCTTCGTAGACCGGGGTCATGTTGCCGACAAACAGCACGGCGCGGTTCTGCAGGTTCTCGAGCGAATAGCCGGCCGCTTCGCCGCCGGTCTGGCTGACCAGCGAGCCGCGCTCGCGGCCGGGGAGGTCGCCACGCCACGGGCCGTAGCCGGTGAACCGCGAGCTCATCACGCCGAGGCCGCGCGTCTCGGTGAGGAAGTCGTTGCGGTAGCCGATCAGGCCGCGCGTCGAGATCGTGAACTCAAGGCGCACGAGGCCGGTGCCGGTCGACTCGACCGCCACCAGCTCGCCCTTGCGCAGGCTCAGCTCCTGGATGACCGTGCCTTGGTACTCGTCGGGGACGTCGATGATGAGCTGCTCCATCGGCTCCAGCAGCTTGCCTTTCGCGTCACGGCGGGTGATCACTTCGGGGCGGCTGACGCAGAGCTCGAGGCCCTCGCGACGCATTTCCTCGATAAGGATCGCGAGGTGCAGCTCGCCGCGGCCGCTGACCTTGACGCCGTCTGGGCGGCCGAGGTCCTCGACGCGGAGCGCGACGTTGACGCGCAGCTCGCGTTCCAGCCGGTCCTTGATCTGTCGCAGGGTGACCGGGCGGCCGTCTTGGCCGGCGAACGGGCCGTTGTTGACGAGAAAGAACATGCTGACTGTGGGTTCTTCGATCTCGAGCGGCGGCAGGGCTACGCCGGCCGCCTCCAGCTCGGGCGCCGACAATGTGTCGCCCAGACTGATCTCCTCGGGTCCCGCAAGCCAGGCGATGTCGCCGGCGGCAACCTCTTCGACCTCGCGGTTCTCGAGGCCGCGCGTGACCCAGAGGTGCGTGACGCGCGCCGGCGACGCGCCGGTGAGCTCCCAGCCGGCGTCCGGATCGCCGATCTCGAGGTGCCGCGTGGTGATGCGCTGCAGCTCGTCACCGACCTTGAGGCCGCCGGCGAGCACGCGCCCGCAGCCGATGCGGCCGATGTAGTCGCTCCAGGCAAGCGTGCTGATCTGCATGAGGAACGGTGCATCCGGGTCGACCTGCGGCGCCGGGACACTGGCGATGATGGTCTCGAAGAGGTCGTTCATGGCGGCGTCGGCCAGTTCCTTGAGCAGCGCCGGCGAGAGCGTGCCGCCGTCGGCGAGGTGCTCTTCGCGCTCGCGCTCTTCCTTCTGGTACTCGTCCAGATCGTTGACGATCCAGCCCTCGAGACCGGAGCCGTACAGCACCGGGAAGTCGAGCTGCTCGTTGTTTGCCCCCAGTTCGACGAAGAGGTCGAAGGTCTTGTCGAGAGCGCCGGACGGGTCCGCGTTGGGCCGGTCGGCCTTGTTGACGATGACGATCGGTCGCAGCCCGAACCCGAGCGCCCGCATGAGCACGTAGCGCGTCTGCGGCATGGGTCCCTCGTTGGCGTCGACCAGCAGCAGCACCGAGTCGACCATGCTGAGCACACGCTCGACCTCGCCGCTGAAATCGGCGTGCCCCGGCGTGTCGATGATGTTGATGAGGTAGTTCTTCCACTCCACCGTGCAATGTTTGGAGCGGATCGTGATGCCGCGCTCGCGTTCGAGATCGTTGCTGTCCATGACGCGTTCGTCGACGTGCGCGCTCTCGCGGAACACGTGGGCGGCGCGGAAGATGCTGTCGATCAGGGTCGTCTTGCCGTGATCGATGTGGGCGATGATGGCGAGGTTGCGAATCGTGTCGGCGGCGTGCACGGTCGTGGTCTTTCTGTCGGGGGTGAGTGACGCTCGAACGCCCGGCGGCGCTACGCCGGCCGGGCGGGTTCTCTTAGTGTACACGCTGCCGGCGGCCGGCCCTACCCGGGCCGCCGTTGCCGTGAAGTCCCTGCCACGGACCGGCGAAGCTCTGGTTGACCGGGTTCTCCGACTGATGGAGACCGCCTGGCATGTATCCCACCCGCGGGGAGCGGCGCCTCAAGAGCGCCTGCCAAACGCACAGTACGCGCCGCTCGGTGGGACCGGGCTGCGCTGGGAGGCCCGAGCCCATCGCGCGCTGGACCGTCCATCCCCACGCGCCTCTCCGCGGACTATCATGGGACAGGGCCCACGAAGGGAGGCCGGGTGATCATGAGGGGAGGGGACGCACCATGAGCGACCGGCACGGCATCCGCACCGCGCAGTCCTGCGCCACCGATCCACGCGACGCCGTGGAGGAGCTCTTCGCCGGCGTCGCGCAGCCCGCGATGTCGCTCGTGATCTTCTTCTGCTCGAGCGCCTACGACCGCGATGTTCTGGCCTGCGAGATGGCGCGGCGCTTCGCCGGCGTCCAGGTGATTGGCTGCACGACGGCAGGAGAGATCGGGCCGATCGGCTGTCTCGACGGGAGCATCGCCGGAGTGAGCTTCTCCCCCGGCGCCTGCGCCGCCGTCACCCAATCCATCGAAGGACTGCAGGGCTTCGAGATCGGCGACGGCCATGCCATCGCCCGCGGTCTGCTCGACGAGATCGACGGCCTCACACCGGGGCGGGAGGGCTGGCATCGTTTCGCCTTCCTGCTCGTCGACGGGCTCTCCGCGCGTGAGGAACTGCTGGCTTACTCAGTCCAGGAGGCGCTCGGCGAGATCCCTGTCGTCGGCGGCTCCGCAGGCGATGCTCTGAGCTTCGCCAGCACACAAGTCTACTCGGGCGGCCGGTTCCTCAGCGACGCGGCCGTGCTCACGCTGGTCTCCACGCCGCTGCGCGTGAAGACGTTCAAGACGCAGCACTTCGTGCCCACTGAAGAACGGCTCGTCGTCACCGAGGCTGATCCCTTGCGCCGCGTCGTGAAGGAGATCAACGGGCTGCCGGCCGCCCAGGAATACGCCCGCCTGCTCGGCGTCTCCCCGGAGGATCTTTCGCCGATCCATTTCGCAGCGTCGCCTGTGGTCGTGCTGATCGACGGCGCCAACTACGTGCGCTCCATCCAGAAGGCCAGTCCCGACGGCAGCCTGACCTTTTACTGCGCGATCGAGCGGGGAGTCGTTCTCCGGGAGGCCAAGGGAATGAACCTGGTCACTAACCTCGAGCAGGCCTTGGCAAGGGTCCGGGCGGAGGTCGGCGAGCCCGAGCTCGTCCTCGCCTGTGACTGCATCCTGCGCAAGCTGGAGATCGCGGAGACCGGCCTCAACGCGGCCGTGAGTGACATGCTGCGACGTCACAACGCGGTGGGCTTCAACACCTACGGCGAGCAGTTCTGCGGCGTTCACATCAACCAGACGCTGACCGGCGTGGCTCTCGGAGCCGGGCCCGCCGAGGCCGGCGATGCCTGACGCGGTGCGGCCGGGCGACGGCCCGGACATACAGGCACTGGAGGCCGAGATCGTGCGGCTCAACAAGATCGTTCAAGCGCTCATGAACCGCGTCGAGTCGGGCACCAAACCTCAGGGTTCCGGATTCGATCTCTTCCAGACGACGATCATGCTGCAGCACCAGGTGCGCCTGCACACCGAGGAGCTCGAGGCGTCCCTGGGCGACGCGGAGGACGGCGAGGAGACCGCCGATGACCCCGAGGCGTCGGCGGCCGGTGACATGCAGACGCTGCGCCGCACGGCGGCGCTCCAGATCCGGCTGCTCGAGCTGGTCGTCCAGCAGAAGGATGTCGGAGAGCTCATCGACACGGTCGCCGCGCTCATCGACATGCCGATGGTGCTGTTCGACACCCGCGGGCACACCGTGTGCTCGTCGCGCAGCGCCGAGAGCTCGCCCGGCCTCGCGCTCCGCCTCTGGGCCGTCTACAGGGATCTGCGCAACGTCCCGGGCTACCTCGGCAGGGTCGAGAACGCCGGCGACCACATCTTCTACCGCGACATCCTCGTGATGGACCGCGTCGAGCGCGTGCTCGCCGCCGTGGCCCCGGCTCGGCAGCCTTCGGAGCTCGCCGGCGCGTCGTTGTCGTTCTTGCAACAGCTCGTCACGCTCGATCTGCTACGGAGCCGTGACGAGCTGCGGATGCGCAGACGTGTGCGCCGCGGTCTGCTCCGCGACATCCTCGCCGGTGAAGGCGGCCTGGAGGAGCTGCGCATCCGCATGCAGGAACAGGGTTTCGATACCAGCGGCACGCTGCGACTCGCGGTCGTCGAGCCGGCGTCGCTTGCGGCCGCCCCGCGGCCGGCGGTCGGCGCGCGGAGAAGAGCACCCTCCGGCGCCAGACTCCTGCACGCCCTCGACGCCGTGGTGAGCAGACGCCGGGTCCCGTTTCTCAGCCTGTCGTCGGGGTCCACGGCCCTCGTGCTCGCCACACTCGCCGACGCCGAGACGAGCACGGCGAGGGTTCTGGTCGCCGAGCTGCAGGAGGCGGCGGCAAAGGTGATCTTGCCCGGCGGGGTCGTCGTCGGGTGCTCGGCTCCCCTGGCAGGGGTGGACGGCGCGCCGCGCAGCCTGCAGCAGGCCAAGGCGGCCTGCATGGCGGCTCGCCGCGGCCCATCTCCTGCCAGCACAGCCGTGTTCGAGGAGCTGGCCGGCCACCTGCGACTTCTCGACGGTCTGGACCAGAACGCTCTCGCCGGCATCGTTCGGCGCACGTTCGCGCCGCTCCTGGACTACGACGCCCAGCACCACGCCAGTCTCTTCCAGACACTCCACGAGCTGTTCGCCCACGGCCGCGCGGTCCAGCAGACCGCCGACGCACTGCACATCCATCGCAACACGCTCCAGAAGCGGCTGGCGCACGTGGAGCAGATCCTCGGGATCGACCTCGACGACCTCGACGACGTCGTCGACGTCCAGCTCGGCCTGCGCGCTGCCGAGCTTCTCGACCGGCGGCTGCCGTAGTCGCGGAGCGCCGCGGTGTGCACGCGACCACTTCCGCGCGGCAAGAGTGGCCACGAGTCGACTCGACCACCTCCGCGTTCGGCCGCATCATCACAGGGTCTGCCGATCATCCGTGGAGTCGACGCACAAAGGAGGGAGCCATGGCCAAGGTACTCATGATCCACCCGGACAAGTGCACCGGGTGCCGCAACTGTGAGCTGGCCTGCTCGTTCGAGCACGAGGGCCAGTTCCGCCCGGGAGCCTCGCGTGTGCAGGCGTACACCTGGGAGCGCGAGGGCATGTCGGTACCGATGATGTGCCAGCAGTGTGACGACGCCGCCTGCGTCACCGTCTGCCCCACCGGCGCCATGCATCGCAGCAACGCGCTGGCGAACCTCGTGGACTGGGACGCGGGCACCTGCATCCGCTGCAAGATGTGCACCATTGCCTGTCCGTTCGGCAACGCCCGCTACGACGCCGCCTCGAGCAGCATCTTCAAGTGCGACACCTGCCAGGGCGCGCCCGAGTGCGTGACCTTCTGCCCCAACGGGGCCCTCGAGTTCGTCGACGACGAGCAGCACGTGCGCTCGCGCAAGAAGGCCTACGCGGCCAAGTTCAAGGATGCCTTCCAGGAGGTGAGCTGAGATGTTCGGTTGGACCGGCACCATCCTCCGCATCGACCTCACCAAGGGCAAGGTGAGCCGTGAGGCCACCGACCCGCAGCTCGCGCGAGACTATCTCGGGGCACGCGGCCTCGGCGGCCACATCGTGCGCTCCGAGGTCGACCCCAAGACCGACGCTCTCGGCGCGGACAACAAGATCGTCTTCGCGCCGGGGCCTCTGACCGGCACGTTCGCGCCGGCGGCCGGACGCTTCGACGTCGTCACCAAGGGTCCGCTGAACGGCGTGCTCGCCGCCTCCAACTCCGGCGGCACGTTCGGCCCGGAGCTCAAGTACGCGGGCTACGACGCCCTCATCATCGAGGGCAAGTCCGCCAAGCCCGTCTACCTGTGGATCAAAGACGACCAGGTGGAGATCCGCGACGCGGCCGCGCTCTGGGGCCACACTACCCCCGACACCACCGACCTCGTGCGCGCCGAGACCGACGAAGACGCCAAGGTCTCATGCATCGGACCGGCCGGTGAGCATCTCTCCCTGATCGCCAACATCATGAACGAGATGCACCGCGCCGCGGGCCGCACCGGCGTCGGTGCGGTGATGGGCTCCAAGAACCTCAAAGCCGTCGCCGTATTCGGCAGCGGCGCCGTGAAGGTCGCCGACCCCGAGGGCTTCAAGGCCGCCGTGATGAAGGCGCGCCAGATGATCCAGGCTCACCCCGTCGGCGGCACCGGCCTCAGGGCCTACGGCACCGACGTGCTCGTCAACATCCTCAATCAGTCGGGCGCGCTGCCGACGCGTAACTTCCAGGACGGCTACTTCCCCACCGCCGACAAGACCGGCGGCGAGTCGCTCGCCGCCAAGCAGCTGATCCGGCCCAAGGGCTGCTTCAGCTGCATCATCTCCTGCGGCCGGGTCACCAAGGTCGACAGCCCAGACTACAAGGGCAGCGGCGAGGGGCCGGAGTACGAGACCGCCTGGGCATTCGGCGCCGATTGTGGCATCGACGACCTGGACGCCATCACCAAAGCCAACTACTACTGCAACGAGTACGGGCTCGACACCATATCGATGGGTTCGACGGTGGCCTGCGCGATGGAGCTCTTCGAGCGGGGCATCATTACGACCGAGGACACTGATGGGGTGCAGCTCACGTTCGGCAACACGGCGGCCATGGTCGAGATGGTGCACAAGACCGGCAAAGGGGAGGGGTTCGGTGCCAAGCTCGCTCAGGGCTCGTACCGCCTCGCCGAGAGCTACGGTCACCCGGAGTACTCCATGACCTGCAAGAAGCAGGAGATGCCCGCCTACGACCCGCGTGGCGTGCAGGGCATCGGCCTCAACTACGCGACCGGCAACCGTGGCGGCTGCCACGTGCGCGGCTACACCATCGCCATCGAGGTGCTGCAGAACGGCGCCGTGATGGACCCGCACGTGACCGACGACAAGGCCGGGCTGGGCATCACGTTCCAGGACCTCACGGCGGCGCTGGACTCGAGCGGCGCCTGTCTCTTCGCGACCTTCGGGATCGGCGGCGCCGAGCTCACCGAGATGCTGGCGGCTCTGACCGGCGTGGACTACACGCTGGACGAGTTCATGCGCATCGGCGAGCGGATCTGGAACCAGGAGCGGCTCTGGAACCTCACGGCCGGCTTCACCAAGGCGGACGACGCATTGCCGCAGCGCCTGCTGACCGAGCCGATCAAGACCGGCCCGTCGAAGGGACACGTCAGTCGCCTCGACGACATGCTGCCCGAGTACTACGAGCTCCGCGGCTGGGACGAGGAAGGCGTGCCCACCGAGGCCAAACTCAAGGAACTGGCCCTCTAGCGAGGGGCGATGTCGGTGCCGGGCGGCTCACGCCGCCCGGCACCGCGCCTCACGGAGATCCGCGCATGACCGTCAAGTACTTTGCCACCATCCGCACCTACGCGGGCGAGACCGAGCGGCGCATCGACGACGCGCCCGCGGGCATGCGCGAGCTGCTGACGTCGCTCGCGGCGCGCTACGGTACGGCCTTCCGCCGCGCCGTGTTCTCGGGCGACCAGCTCAGCGGCGAGATCATCATCCTCGTCAACGGGCGCAACGTGGTCCACCTCGAGGGGCTCGACACGCCGCTGGAGGCCGGTGACGAGGTCTCGATCTTCCCCATGGTGGCCGGCGGATGACCGGGAGGGCGCAAAGGTGAGCGAGACTCAGGCCAGCGACACCGGCCGCGTAGCGGCAATCCTGGCGCGCTATCCTCGGCGCGATCCGGGCGACCTCGTGAACATCCTGCACGACCTGCAGGCCGCGCTCCGCTACCTCCCTGAGAGCGCTCTGCAGGAGACGGCGTCCTACCTGGGACTGTCGCCCGCCCACGTGTACGGCGTGACCACCTTCTACCACGGCTTCCACACCGAGCCCCGCGGCGAGCACACCTGCACCGTCTGCATGGGCACCGCCTGCCACGTGCGCGGCGCGCCGCGGCTCCTGGAGCAGCTCGAACGAGACACCGGAGTCACGGCGGGCGGCACCACGCCGGACCTGTCACTGACCGTGGAGGAGGTCAGCTGCGTGGGCGCGTGCGCCCTGGGTCCACTCGTCCTCATCGACGACGAGTACCACGGCCACATGACCGGGGAACGGCTCTCGCGACTGGTAGACGAGCTCCTCAAGAAGGAGGAGCCAACGTGAGCGGGGTGTTCTCCGATCCGGGAGCATTGTCGCGTCATCGCGACGTGCTGGTCGCCACCGAGGACACCCGTCACAAGGTCGTCGCCGTCTGCGGCGGGACCGGCTGCCGGGCGCAGGGGGCGATGAAGGTGTTCGACGCTCTGTGCACTGAGATCGACGCACACGGGGCCGACCGCACGGTCGGCATGCGGGCCACCGGCTGCCACGGGTTCTGCGAGCGTGGGCCGCTTGTCAAGGTGCTGCCCGAGGGCATCCTCTACGAGCACGTGCAGGTCGCGGACGTGGTCGAGATCGTCGAGAAGACCCTGCTCGGCGGAGAGGTGCTGGAGCGCCTGTTGTGCGAGGACCCGGTGACCGGTCAGCGGTACCGCCGGGAGGAAGACATCCCGTTCTATAGTCACCAGCGGCGCATCGTGCTGCGCGACACAGGGCAGCTCGACCCCACGTCGATCGACGACTACATCGCCGCCGGCGGCTACTCGGCGCTGGTGCGAGCCCTGGAGATGGGCCCGACGGCGGTGCTGGAGGAGGTCAAACGCTCCGGCCTGCGCGGTCGCGGCGGCGCGGGCTTCCCGGCCGGCCGCAAGTGGGAGGCGTGCCGCAGCGCGGCGGGTGAACTGCGCTACGTGGTCTGCAACGCCGACGAGGGCGATCCGGGCGCCTTCATGGACCGCTCGATCCTCGAGGGGAATCCTCACAGCGTGCTCGAGGGGATGACCATCGGCGCCTTCGCCATGGGAGCACGCGAGGGCTACGTGTACGTCCGTCAGGAGTACCCTTTGGCGGTGGAGCACCTCGACCTTGCGATCGAGCAGTCGCGGGCGCTGGGCCTGCTCGGTGACGCCATCTTGGGAAGCGACCTGTCCTTCGACGTACGGGTGAGCAGGGGCGGCGGCGCGTTCGTCTGCGGTGAGGCCAGCGCCATGATGGCTTCGCTCGAGGGTCGTCGCGGCGTACCGCATCGACGACTCATCCACCTCTCCGAGCACGGCCTGTGGGGTCGGCCGACCAACGTGAACAACGTGGAGTCCTGGGCCAACGTCCCGCTCATTCTGCTCAACGGGGCGGAGTGGTTTCGTGCGATCGGCACCGAAGGTTCTCCCGGTACCAAGATCTTCTCCCTCGTCGGCATGGTGAACAACACGGGGCTTGTCGAGGTGCCGATGGGCATGACCCTGCGCCAGATCATCTTCGACGTGGGCGAAGGCATCCCTGATGGCAAGGCTTTCAAGGCCGTCCAGACCGGCGGTCCATCTGGGGGCTGCCTGTCGGCGGACAAGCTCGACGTGCCGGTGGACTTCGACACACTCGTCGCCGAGGGCTCCATGATGGGGTCCGGCGGCATGATCGTGATGGACGAGGAAACGTGCATGGTGGACGTCGCCAAGTACTTTCTGCGCTTCCTGGCCTCCGAGTCGTGCGGCAACTGCACCTCGTGCCGCGACGGGCTCAGCATCCTGCACGACCTGCTCGGCGACATCACCGAGGGCCGCGGCACGCGCGAGACCATCGCCCTCGTCGAGGAGCTCGCCGACACCGTCGAGGCCACCTCCCTCTGCGCCCTCGGCACGAGTGCGGTCAACCCGGTCCTGTCCACGCTGCGCTACTTTCGCGAGGAGTACCTCGCGCATGTGGACGACAAGCGCTGCCCGGCGGGGGTCTGCAAGGCGCTTATCAGCTTCAGCATCCTCGCGGAACGCTGCAACGGTTGTACGTTGTGCGCCGTTCGCTGCCCTCAGGATGCCGTCGTCGGCGAGAAGAAGCAGCCGCACACCATTACCCAGGAGCTCTGCATCAAGTGCGGCATCTGCAAGGACGTCTGCAACCGCGACGCGGTGTTGGTGCAGTAGGAGGCCGCCGTGGACGTTGAGCTGATCATCGACGATGTGCCGGTCACCGCTGCGGCGGGCGCAAGCTTGCTCGACGTCGCCCGGTGCGCCGGCCGGGACGTCCCGGCGCTCTGTCACCACGAGGCAGTTCCGGCAATCGCGTCGTGCCGTCTCTGCCTCATCGAGGTGCGCCGGCCAGGCCGCGACTGGGTGCAGCTGACGACCTCGTGCGACTACCCCGTGTCTGCCGGCCTCGTCGTGGTGACAAACTCACCGCGCATCCGCAAGCACCGCGGCATGAATCTGGAGCTTCTGCTGCGACGCGCCCCGGATGCCCCGGTCCTCCGGCAGCTCGCCACGCAGTTCGGGGTGACAAGGGCGCGGTTCGCTCCCGTCACCGACGCTCCGCTGCCCGACTGCATACTGTGCGAACTGTGCGTGCGCGTGTGCTGCGCCCTGGACTACAACGCGCTGGCGGCGACCGGCCGCGGCCACGACAAGCGTGTGGGTCCGCCCTTCGGCCGGACGGCAGCGAAGGACTGTGTGGGCTGCGGCTCCTGCGTCGAAGCGTGCCCCACTGCGTGCATACCGATGGCGGACACGGCCACCACGCGTACGATCTGGGGCCGCACCTTCGAGCTCCTCACCTGCGTGCGCTGCGGCAGGCCGATCACGACCAAGGCGCACGCCGCGGCGATGGCCGCCGGGGCAGACCTGCCGGTGAAGAGCACCGACCTCTGTGAGGTCTGCAAAGCGCGCCTGACAAGCGAGCGCCTCGCGTCGCCGAGAAGATGAGACCAAGGCTCCCGTCGTGTCCGACGACGGCCACGCCACCTACTTGGTCGACGCCGCGACCTGCAACCCCATCGAGCTCCGGACGTGCGGCGAAGGTGGCGGCGCAAGCCTTCGGTTCGCCATCCGTGTGCAGTTGCCCGGCACCCACAAGAACCTGCAGACCTTGGCCTCCCGGCGGCGCACCCCGGACGCGCAAGTGGACACGGACCCCGGTCGCTACGACGAGGCACTGACCAGGCTCTCTCCCCAAGGGCTGACGGAGGATCCTCCAGATGTGACGCGCAGGCGCGACGAAGCCGCGGGTGCGCAGGAGCCCGACGAGGCCGCCACCGCACCGCCCGCGGCCGAGGCCCAAGCAGGACGGCGGTCAGCCGGCGGGCGCTTCACTCCGGCGCGAAACGCCGCGGCTTCATCTCGATGGTAAGTATCGGCCGATGACGCGCCGGACTTCAGCAGTCGGCGTGGCCGCCGGTGAAAACGCTTTCTCGGCCCTTCAGGAAGCCGGAGCGACCACAGCGCCGTCGGGCGGCACCTCGACCTCGATGAAGATCCGGCTCACCTCTGGGTACGGCCCGTTGATGCACTCCTCGATGCGATGCACGGCCGCGTGGATCGCCTCGGCCGGCAACCCTTCGGTGAACTGGACCTCGATGTTGAGAAGTACTTCGTCGGGGCCGAGGTGCATCGTGAGGACAACGCCGAGACCGATCACCGCCGGGTCGGCCAGGGCGATCTCGCGAATGGCCGCTACCATCTCAGGGTCGGCCGCCTCGCCCATGAGCAGGCTCTTGCTCTCGTAGGCCAGCCAGCCGGCGGCGCAGACGAGGATGAGGCCGATCGCCACTGAGGCCGCGCCGTCGAGGACGGGCAGGTGCAGCAGGTGGCTCAGAAAGACGCCGACGAACGCGACGACCAGGCCGATCAGCGCCGCCGAGTCCTCGAACAGCACGGTGAACATGCTCGGGTCCTTGCCGTGGTGGATAGCGGCGAAGGTGCGCCGCGAACCCCTGGTCGTGCGGAAGGCCTTCCACGCCACGCCGAACGAGATCGACTCGAACACGGCCGCCAGGGCCAGGACGACGTAGTTGATCGTAGGGTTCGCGAGGGGCGCAGGGTGCCGGATGTGGCTGATGCCCTCGTAGATCGACATGCCGCCGCCAATGCCGAAGATGCTCACGGCGACGATGAGGCTCCAGAAGTAGACCTCCATGCCGTGCCCGAAGGGATGGTGGTGGTCGGCGGGCCGGGCGCCGCGGCGGAGGCCGTGGTAAAGCAGCCCGCCGTTGCCGGTGTCGACCAGGGAGTGAATGCCCTCGCTGATCATCGCCGAGCTTCCCGTCATGCTGCCGGCCACGAACTTGATGACCGCGATGGCGGCGTTGGCGATGATCGCGGCGACCACGGCTTTCTTGGACTCGATGGCCATCCGCGCAGTGTACCAGCGGCCCCGAACCCGGTGTTCACCTGAATGACGATGTTCGCTGATCGGGTACACTCCTATTGTGGCATTGGAGGGAGGATCATGTCAGGCAGAGAGTACGTATGCGGCGACTGCGGGCACCACTTCGGCACGCCTGAAGGCGAAGCAGTCAACGCGCGGGCTCTGATGTGCCCGAGCTGCGGCAGCATCGACCTGTCGATCGTGACGGGAGACCGCAGCGGCGCCCGCATCGTGATGCGCGCCACCGAACCGGCCAGAGCCGGCGACTGGTGGCGAAAAGGTGGCACCGGCGGCAAGGGCGGCAGCGGCGCGTCCTGAGTACCAAGGCGCGGCATTCCCACCGAATGTGGCGCTCACGTTTGGTACTCTAGTCCCATGCTGAAGGCCGTCACCTTCGACTACTGGAACACCCTCTTCGTCGACGTCCACGGGCAGGACCGCGAACGCCGTCGCGCCGAGATCCTACGCTCCGAGCTCGAGGCTCTCGGGTGCGGCGTCCCGCAGGCGGCGCTTGATGACGCCCTGCGCGCCGGCTTCGACTTCTTCGACGGCGTCTGGATCAGGGAGCACCGCACGCCGTCCTGCGGCGAGCTCGTCGACAGCATCATCGCGGTGCTCGGCGCGCCGGTGCCTCAGGCCGCCCGGGAGCGCCTCGTGAGCCGTTTCGAGCTGCTGGTGCTCGATCTGCCCCCGGAGCCCATGCCGGGTGCCGCCTACGCGCTGCCCGCGCTGGCCGAGCGCTACCGGCTCGCCGTCATCTGCGACACCGGCTACTCACCGGGAAGCGTGCTGCGCGAACTGCTCGAGCGCAACGGTATGCTGGCCTACTTCGAGTACCTGTATTTCTCGAACGAGCACGGCATGAGCAAGCCCGACGTGCGCGTCTTCCAGCGCACGCTGGCGGCCCTGGACGTGCGCGCGTCGGAGGCGGCCCATGTCGGCGACATCCAGCGCACCGACATCGCCGGTGCGCAGGCCGCGGGCATGGCTGCCGTGCACTTCATCGGCGCCAACAACCATGACGCCGGGCGCTCCACCGCGGATCTCATCGTCAGGCACTTCGAAGAGCTGCCGGTGGCGCTCGGCGGCCTCACCTGTGCAGGCTGCTGACGGCCGCCGGCAGCGCGCCGCCGGCCCGAGGTCGCAGCGGCGCCTTCTCGCGCCGGCCGCGGTCCTCGCCCTGTCGTTGCTCGGCTTCTTCGCGCTGGCGCTGCTCGCGCACCCCAGCGTGCCCGACGGCCTCGACGCACGAGTCAATGCCTTCGTCGCGGCCCATCGCACCGCTACGCTGACTGCGTTCTTCCGGGGGTACACGGGCCTGGGTCAGTGGCTCGTTCTCACCATTGCGACGGTGGCGGTGATCGCCGCTCTCGCGTGGCGCGCGCGCCGCCGCGAAGCCGCCTTTCTGCTCGTCGTCATGAGTGTTTCTCCGCTCCTGAACCTGGCGCTCAAGCAGCTCTTCGAGCGCGCCCGCCCTCCGATCGAGTCGGCGGTGCTGAGCGCGAGCGGCTACGCCTTCCCGAGCGGTCACGCCATGTCGTCGGCCACCTTCGCCCTGGCACTCGTCGTCATCGCGTGGCCGACTCGCTGGCGATGGCCCGCCGCCGGTCTCGCGGCGACCTTCGCGTTGCTCATGGGCCTGTCCCGCTTCTACCTCGGCGTGCACTGGCTCACCGACGTGCTCGCCGGTTGGGTGCTTGCGCTGGCCGTCGTCACGGCGACGCATCTCATCATGGAGTCAGTCGCCGCGCGGCGGTCGAGGAGTGCGCCGCAGCGACGACCTGCAGAGCCTGTCGAGGTCGTCTTCGTGGACTGGGGCAACACGCTGATGGTGGACTGCGGCGGGGAGGGGCCGATGGCGGCGTGGCCCGAGGTCCGGGCGGTGGACGGGGCGCAGGACGCGCTGCGCCGCCTGCGCCTTCGCTACCGCCTGCTCGTGGCGACCAACGCCGACGATTCCGGCGAGCGCGACGTACTGGCCGCTCTCTCTCGCGTCGGCCTCGACGGATTCGTCGACGGGGTGGTCAGCTCGCGCGACGTGGGCGCTCGCAAGCCCGACGCGCTCTTCTTTCGCGCGGCCCTGCTGCGCGCCGGTCGCGCCGGCCTGCCGCTCGCGCCGGCGCGCGCCGTCATGGTCGGCGACTCGTGGCCCAACGACGTGGTCGGCGCGCAGGCCGCGGGCCTGCGCGCCGTATGGCTCAATCCGTCCGGGGCGCGACGCGCCGACGGCACCGCGCCGGACGCCGAGATCCGCGCGCTCGCCGATCTGCCGCAGGCGCTGGCAGGGCTTTCGGGCGCGGCGCCCGTTGCGCCGCCGCGCCGCGCGGGCTAGTGTGCCGTGAGTCCCATCCACCACGGAGGCCGCCGCATGGACCTGAGTCACCCCGAAGGCTGGTGCGCCCGCGCCGTCGAGCTCGGCGCCGACGCTGCGACCGTCATCGACACGGGCAAGATCGTGACCGCCGAGTGGGTGCGCCTGAAGTGCCTCTACGGCTGCGATGACAACGGCAGCTACCGCACCTGCCCGCCCAATACGCCGGAGCCCGCCCACACCCGTCGTCTGGTTGACGAGTTCCGGCGGGCCGTCCTTCTCAAGGGCGGTCCCCACCGCGGGCGACAGAAATCCGACCCCATGTCGCGCAAGCTCAACGACGCCGCCCTGAAGCTGGAGGGTGAGCTCTTCCTGGCCGGCTTCTTCAAGACCTGGATGATGGGCGCCGGCCCCTGTGACTACTGCGGCACCTGCGAGCTCGACGGGCCCTGCGTGGCCCCCGAGCGCGCCCGGCCCTCGATGGAAGGCTGCGGCATCGACGTCTTCACGACGGTGCGCAACGCCGGCTGGGAGCTGGAGGTCGTCCAGGACGAGGGCGCCGAGTACAGCTTCTTCGCCCTCGTCCTCGTGGACTGAGGCGCTTCCCGTGTCTCCTCAGGCCCCGGCGGATCCGCCTCAGCCGAGCCGGCTCGCGTGGCCGTCCCGCCGCACGGTCTGCCTCCTCCTGCTGCTGCTCGCCGTCGCGCTGGCGGCGAACTTCTGGGTCGGCATCCTGCGCAACACGTTCAACGACCTGTCCTCCGCGGTCGGCGTGCCCCAGCACGACTTCTACCAGTACTACGCGGGCGGCCATAACTGGAACCTCGGGCTGGATCCCTATCTCAACTACCCCAATGACTCCCGCGTCATCCACCAGCCGCGCTTCAACTACCCGCAAATCTCCGGCTACATCTATCCGCCCACCGTGTTGCCGCTCCTGGGTCAGCTCGCGCGCTACAGTTACGATCAGGCGAGGACGGCGTGGGTGGCGCTCGACGTCGCCGTCTTTGGCCTCATGGTCCTCGTGGCGGCCGTCGTCAGCCGCGGACGGCGGCTCGAGGTGCTGACGGCCGCCGTCCTTCTCACAATGGTGTCGTTCGCGTTCTTCTACCACGTCCACGAAGGGCAGATCGACATGATCGTCGCCGGCCTCTCGATCAGCGCCTTTCTGCTCTATCCGCGCTGGGGGGGCTGGCCGTCGGCGGCACTGCTCGCCATCGCGGTGGCCACCAAGGTGTCGCCAATCCTCCTGGTGGCGGTCATGGTCGTCTACTTCCGCGACTGGCGCTTCCTCCTCAAGACGCTGGCCTGCGGCGTCGTGGTCTTCGCGGTCTCGCTGGCCTTCGTCGATCTCTCGCTCTACCGCGAGTACGTGCTCAAGATCCTGCCGACCATCGCGGGGTCGGACTCCTCGCCGTTCAACCAGACGCCTCTGCGGTTCTGGTGGCGCTATCCGGCGGCCATCAAGGTCGGGTCCGCCCTGGGCTACGCGGCCCTGATCTTTCTCGCCTGGGTGGCGGGCAGGAACACGCGCCGACTGCCGCAGGCAGAGAGGCGCGTCGACGTCGCCACCGAGAGAAACGCCGTGCTCCTCATGACGGTGCTCCTGATGCTGCTCTTCTCCCCGTTGGCCTGGCAGATGGCCTACGTCTGGGTCATCGTGCCGCTGGCCCTGGTCCTCGTTTCGCCGCCGCCAAAGGGCAAGGAGTGGGTACTGCTCGTGCTCGGCGTCGCGGCGGCGCTGCTGTCGATGCGCATGTGGCCGTACCGGGTGCTCGACATGACTAACATGATCGGGGCCGCCGTCGCGGCGCTGTGCCTCATGCGCTACTACCTGCCGCTGGAGACCGCGAAGGGGCCGCTCCCGGCGGGCGTGTCCGCCCGCGAGCCGGCGGCCGAAGCGGACGGCGGGCAGGCCGCGCCGGCGGCTACAGCAGCGCCGCGGTCGTCGTGAGTCGCGCGACGGCCTCGTCGCGGCCGAGCACCCAGAGGGACTCGAAGAGGCCGGGGGTGATGCTCTGGCCGCTCATGCCGAGGCGCAAGGCGGCGAACACGGCCTTGGGCTTGACCTCGAGGCGCTCCGGCAGCGCCCGCACGAGCGCCTCGACCCGCTCCACGTCGTAGGCTGCGAGCTCGGCCAGGCCGACGGCCGCCGCGCGCAGCGTCTCGGCGGCCCCCGCCGTGCCGGCCAGCCGCTCGGCCGCCTCGGCGGAGATGGCCAGCGGCCGGAAGAACCAGCCGGCGACGGGCACGAAATCGGCGAGCACGTCCATCTTCTCGCGCACCAGCGGCGCGAGCCGGCGCGTGAGCGCCTCCTGCTCCGCGTCAGGCGCCACGAGCAGTACGTGCGCCGTCTCGGCGCCCTCGACCTCCGCGGCCAGAACCTCGGGGCCGAGCTTGGCGAGCTCCTCGACGGCGGCCGGCGCGCCGTAGAAGCCGACCCGCGTGAGGTACTCCTCGAGCCGCTCGCCGAGCACGACATCGTCCAGATGACGGATGAAGCGGCCGTTCATCCAGCGCAGCTTCTCGGGGTCGAAGATGCTGGCGCTGGTGCCCAGCTTGAGCACGTCGAACTTCTCGACGAGGTCGTCCATCGTCCAGGTGATCATGCTCTCGTCGAACTCGGTGCTGAGAAAGCACAGGTAGTTGCGCACGACCTCCACCAGGTAGCCCATGGCCGTGAGCTGTTCGAGCTTGGTCGCGCCGTGCCGCTTGCTGAGCTTCTTCTTGTCGGTGCCGAAGAGCAGCGGCATGTGAAGGAACTCGGGCACGGGAGCGCCGAGAGCCTCGTAGATCACGACCTGCTTGGGCGTGTTGCTGAGGTGGTCGTCGCCACGGATCACGTGCGTGATCTCCATGGTCACGTCGTCAACTACCACGGCGAGGTTGTAGGTGATGGTGCCGTCGCTGCGCTGCACGATGAAGTCGCCGATGGTGTCGTTGTCGAACTCCACCGGGTCGCGCAGCATGTCGTGGAACACAGTCTTGCCCGGCGGCACGCGCATGCGCAGCGTGAATGGCTCAGCGGCGGCCTTGCGGCGCTCCACCTCTTCTGCGGGGAGCGCCCGGCACTCGCCCGAATACACCCAGGCGCGCTTCTCTGCCTGGGCCGCGCGACGCTCGGTCTCGAGCTCCTCCGGCGTGCAGAAGCAGGGATACAGATGGCCGCCGGCGAGCAGCTTCTCGATGTACTCGTGGTAGATGGGCTGGCGCTCGGTCTGGCGGTATGGCGCGTGCGCGCCGGGAAGCTCCGGGCCTTCGTCCCAGTCCAGCCCCATCTCGCGCATCGAGCTGATAATCTGCAGGATGGCCTCGTCGGTGCTGCGCGAGAGATCGGTGTCTTCGATGCGCAGGATGAACGACCCGCCGTGCCGACGGGCGAAGATGAAGTTGTACAGACCAGTGCGGGCGCTGCCCAGGTGCAGGTAGCCCGTGGGAGACGGGGCGAAGCGCACAACGACGCGGGTGGGCGCCGCCGCTTGTGACTGCTCGTTCATAGGCGGCCCATGATATCGCATCGGCCCTCTCGGCTGACCCTATCCCGGCGGGAGCAACGCGCCCGCGATGGGTCTACAATGGCCGTATGGACGAATTCCCCTGCCGCGTGCGCGTCATACGAGCTCACATCAGCAGCGTGCCCGACCCCGTGCGCTTCGTCACCGGAGACATGCTCGGGATCGGCCACCACGACCAGCAGTGGCGGTCGTACGTGTGGTGCACCGACCAGTCGGGGCACGCCGGCTGGGTGCCCGACTTCTACCTCGAGATGACCGGCGTGCACGAAGCTACGGCCCTGCGCGACTACGACGCCACTGAGCTGACCGTCGGGCCGGGCGAGCTGCTCGACGCGTTCGAGGAGGCCGGCGGCTGGCTGCGCTGCCGCATGAACAGCGGCCACGAAGGCTGGATCCCGGCCGACAACGTCGAGCCTGCGTAGGGGTCGGCCGCGGCGCGAGCGGCGCGACGGCCGCAGGCGCGGCCGCGCCGGCGAAGATGCGGGCGCACGCCGGCAGCGCCACCAGTGTCGGCAGGCCCCTCCTCATGAGGGGATCGTCGCACGGGGCCCTTGGCGGTCGAGGCGCGCCTGCGCTGGGGCCTCGTCCCTCTCACCTTTGCCGCGGACGCGCCGTTTCTGGTACCGTACCGCATCCGCAAACAACGACGACGGGAAACATTGACCGACATGTCCCAGCTGCGCATCGTCGTCCTCGTCAAGCAGGTCCCGGACACGCAGAACGTGACGGGCGACGCGATGAAAGAGGATGGGACCGTCAACCGCGCGGCGCTGCCGGCCGTCTTCAACCCCGAAGACCTCAACGCGCTGGAAGAGGCGCTGCGCCTCAAGGATCGCCACGGCGCCCGCGTGACCGTCGTCACCATGGGGCCGCCGGCCGCCGTACAGGTTCTTCGCGAGTCGCTGTACCGCGGCGTCGACGAGGTCATCCTGCTCACCGACAAGGCGTTCGCCGGCGCCGACACGCTGGCCACGAGCTACGTGCTGTCGCTGGCGGTGCGCAAGCTGGGCGGCTGTGATCTCGTGCTCTGCGGTCGCCAGGCGATCGACGGCGACACGGCGCAGGTGGGCCCGCAGACCGCCGAGAAGCTGGGCTATCCGCAGATCACCTGCGTGAGCCGGGTCGACGAGCTGGTGGCGCCGGCAGGCGGCGCGGGCGGCGCCGTCACCGCCACGCGCTCCATCGAGGGCGGCTACGAGACGCTCACCTCGTTGCTCCCCTGCCTGCTCACGGTCACCGGCGAGGCCAACGAACCGCGCCCGCCCAGCGTCAAGCTTGTCATGACGTACAAGGGCATCGCCGCAGAGTCCATGCCCGACTACGATGACACCTACCTCGACCCCGAGAGCGACGCCGCCGAGGTGTGCATGGTCGGCCGCGACGGCCGGCCGGTGTGCCGCGCCAAGGTCGTGCAGTGGGACCATCTCGCCCTCGCGGCCGACCGCGAGGCGCTGGGCCTGCGCGGCTCGCCGACGCGCGTGAAGGAGATCGAGAGCGTCGTGCTCGCGCAGAGCGAGGCGCGCATGGTGACGCCGGACGAAGCCGGCCTCGCCATTCTCGTCCACGAGCTTATCGAGGAGCACATCCTTGGCTAGCGCGGCGGGAGGCGCCCCCGTGAGGGGCGCGGAGGCCGGCGATGTCTGGGTGGTCGTCGAACAGCATGACGGCGTTGCGGCCGAGGTCAGCCTCGAGCTGCTCGGCCGCGCCCGCGAGCTTGCCGAAAGGCTCGGCGTCGGCATCGGCGCCGTGCTGGCCGGGGCGGGCGCGCCCGTCAGGGCTCTTGCGCCCGCCCTCATCGCCCGCGGCGCCGACACCGTGTACCTGGCCGACCACGACGACCTCGGCGACTACCTGGCACTGCCGTACACGTGCGTCGTCGTCGGCCTCGTCCGTGCCCACCGGCCGCAGATCGTCCTCTACGGCGCCACGACCAGCGGCCGCGATCTGGCGCCGCGCGTGGCCAGCGCCTTGCGCACCGGCCTCACCGCCGACTGCACCGACCTGCGCATCGGCGACTTCTCGGCCAAGGGCGAGACCTACGCCGATCTCCTCTTCCAGATCCGCCCGGCGTTCGGTGGCAACATCATCGCCACCATCGTGAGCCCCGAGCACAGGCCGCAGATGGCCACCGTGCGGGAGGGCGTCATGGTCATGCCGGAGGCCGACGAGAGTCGCACCGGCACCGTGGTCACGGTGCCGGTGCAGCGCTCGTCGGCGCCCGTCGCTGCCGCGGACCGCATCGTGCTCACCGACGCGGATTTCGCCGTGCGCCTCGTGAAGCGCGTGCAGGAGGGGAAGAGGGTCGACCTCAAGGGCGCCCGGGTGGTCGTCTCGGGCGGCGTGGGCGTCGGCTCACGCGAGGGCTTCGCCCTCGTCGAGGAGCTGGCCCGCACGCTCGGCGGCGTCGTCGGCGCCAGCCGCGCCGCCGTGGATGCGGGCTGGGTCGGCCACGAGCACCAGGTCGGGCAGACCGGCACCACGGTGCGCCCCAAGCTGTACATCGCCTGCGGCATCAGCGGCTCCGTGCAGCACCGCGCCGGCATGGACCAGAGCGCCCGCATCCTGGCCATCAACAGCGATCCACACGCGCCGATCTTCTCGGTGGCCCACTACGGCATTGCCGGCGACCTGCACAAGGTCATCCCTCTGCTGATCAAGGCCTACAGGACGAAGGCATGAGCAACTTCTACAGCGACAACCCGGACCTGCAGGCGACCCTGCGCGGTCTCGACCTGGCGCGCATCGTCCGCCTGCGCGAGGACGACTACCGGCAGGCCGGCGAGTTCGCCTACGCGCCCCGCGACTTCGAGGACGCCCTCGACTCCTACGAGCGCACGCTCGCCATTGTCGGCGACATCGCCGGCGAGTTCGTCGAACCGCGCGCGGAAGACGTCGACCGAGCCGGCAGCGAACTGGTGGACGGCGAGGTCCGCTACGCGCCGGGCATCGCCCAGAGCCTCGAGCGCCTCAAACAGGCCGACCTCATGGGCATCACCCTGCCGCGCAAGTACGGCGGCCTCAACTTCCCGATCACGGTCAGCGTGATGATCGTCGAGATGGTCAGCCGCGCCGACCCTGCGCTCATGAACATCTTTGGGCTGCAGGACATCGCCGAGACGGTGAGCAAGTTCGCGAACGACGAGATGAAGGCGGCCTATCTGCCGCGCTTCGCCAGTGGCGAGGTCACCGCCAGCATGGCGCTCACCGAGCCGGAGGCCGGCAGCGATCTGCAGAACGTGCAGCTCAAGGCGACAGAGCAGCCCGACGGCACCTGGCGCCTGAGCGGCGTGAAGCGCTTCATCACCAATGGGTGCGGGCAGCTCAGCCTCGTGCTGGCGCGCTCCGAAGAGGGCACCACCGATGCCCGCGGCCTCAGCATGTTCCTCTACGAGCGCGACGCGCACATGCGCATCCGCCGCCTCGAGGACAAGCTCGGCATCCACGGCTCGCCGACCTGCGAGCTGCAGTTCGACGACGCGCCGGCGCTGCTCGTCGGCGAGCGCCGGCGCGGCCTCACGACCTACGTGATGAGCCTCATGAACGGCGCCCGTTTGGCGATTGCGGCGCAGGCGCAGGGCATCGCCGAAGCAGCCTACCGCGCCGCCGCCAAGTACGCCCAGGAGCGCGTGCAGTTCGGCGCGCCCATCGCCGAGCTCACCGCCGTCAGGGGGATGCTCGCCGACATGAAGGTGAGCCTCGAGGCGGCGCGCGCGCTTCTGTACGAGACGGCGCTCATCGTCGACATGAAGGAAGTGCTCGAGCGGCGCATCGCGCACATCACGGCGCCGGGGGCCGACGCCGGAGGGCCTGGTCTGCAGCATCCGAGCCCGTCCCCCAGCTCGTCGGCCGCCGGCCCCGAAGGCTCCGCCGATGAGCTCAAGGCGCTGCGCGCGGAGCTCAAGAAGTACACGCGCCTGGCGGCGCTCTTCACGCCGCTGGTCAAAGCGTGCTGCACCGAGATGGCCAACACCGTGGCCTACGAGTCGCTGCAGATCCACGGCGGCTCCGGCTACATGCGCGACTTCGCCGTGGAGCGTCACAGCCGCGACGCGCGCATCACCAACATCTACGAGGGCACGACGCAGCTGCAGGTCGTGGCCGCCATTGGTGGCGTGCTCGGAGGCACGCTCGCAGCCCGCCTGGGCGAATACGACGCCGAGGGCTTCGCCGCGACACCGGAGCTGCTGGCGCGCGTGCGGGTCGCCCGCGCGCGACTGGCGGAGGCGATCGCCCGCGTGCGTGCCCTCGACGACGTGCGCTACCGCGACTTCCACGCGCGCCGGCTTGTGGAGACGGCCATCGCCGTGAGCTGCGGTTACCTGATGCTCCGCGCGGCGCAAGGCGACGCGCGCAAGCTGCTGGCGGCGCGCTACTTCGTGGACGCCATGGCGGCGCGCGTCGAAGGCGCCGTGGTGCAGGTGCTCGGCGGCGAGCCGGCGATGCTCGACGCGCTCCCCGCCCTCGGCCGAGACTAGCCGCCGCCGGGTTTGCGCGGGCGCATGGACCGCCGTCCCGTCCCACCGGCCGTCGCTCCGCGGCGCAAGGCTCACCTTCGCCGCGTGCGCTGCCGATAGAGAGCGCATGGAAACCGCGCCGCGCCGAAGCGCCTGTCGCAAGGGAGCGGCGCACCAGTCTCGAGGAGGTTGGGAGATGAAGCTCAAGTCTGTGGTACTGCTCGCCGTGGTGCTGGCCCTCTGCGCGGCCGTTCTCGCCCCGGCGGCTTCAGGAGCCACCGGTGTCACCGTCAAGCTCAAGGGCCCCAGGGCAGCGGCTCAGGGCGCGACGATCAGGCTCAGCGTGACGATCAAGGACACGAATGACTACACCGGCGGCTACGGGCCCGCCGTCCTGCTGCAGAACAAGAATGGCCATCTGCGGCGCATCGCCTCCAAGACGGTCGTCTGGGCAACGGGCGGCTCCGTCGGCTTCGCGTTCCTCCGCGTCAAGGCCGTGCCGTCGGCGATGGGCATCGCCATGTACAGGGTCGCATGGAAGAGCCCGGCCGGGATCGCCCGCAGCAACGTCTGGCGCGTCGAGATCGACTGAGGCCCGGGCGCCGCGAGGCGACATACTTCTTCACTCCGGCGGGCAGGCTCCCGCTGTGGAGTCCATGCACGCCGCGCGGCCGCGACGCGCGACCGGAGGGCGGGCATGGCGCAACCCCTTGCGTGGAGGTGGGATGATGAAGCAGTTCCGGTCGCTCGCGCTCTTCACCGCGGTGGCCGCCCTCCTTGTGGCCGTCCTTGCTCCGGCGGCCTTGGGGCGGACGGCGGGCGTGACAATCAAGCTCAGGGGCCCCAGCTCCGCCGACTATGGCGCGCTGATCAAGCTCACCGCGACGATCCGCAATCCGCAACGTGCCGACGGTTGGCGGGTCGCCATCATCATGCAGAACAAGAACGGCGACTTGAAGCGGATCGGCGCGAAGGCGCCAACGTGGACGGACGGCGGCCGCAAGGGCATCGTGGCCTTCTGGGTCACGGCCACTCCTTCCGCCATGGGCATCGCCAGGTACAGGGCCGCCTGGATGCATCCCGAAGGGACCACGCGCAGCAACGTCCTCAGGGTCGAGATCGACTGATCTGCGCGGCGCCGCCCCCGTCTCAGCGATTCAAGCCGCCGGGCCGCCCTGCCGATTAACTCCCCATAGGTCTTGGGCAAGAGAGCGCTGCGGACCACGAAGCCGGGGCGCCGGGCGCCGGGTCCTTCATTCCGCAGGGGGAGGAGAGAAGATGAGACGGGGAAGAGTGTGGATGGTGCTGGTGCTGTTGGCGGCGTTCGCCGTCATCATTCTAGCCCCGGCGGTGTTCGCCGGCGCGATGGCACCAGTCGTGACGCTCAAGGGACCGTCGAGCGTTGACCTGAATGCCGCCTTCACGGTGAACGGCACCGTGAAGAATACGAACGGCGGTACGGGCTCCAAGTACGTGACCATCCAGAAGAAGTCCAACAGCTCGTGGGTGAAGGTCGCGCAGGTCAAGCCCGACTGGCTGAACGGCAACAAGGGGATCTTCTCCGCCAAGCTCACGGCGACAGACCCGACCATGAGCCTGATCAGGTACCGCGCGGTCTGGGCGGCAGGCGGGGTCAAGGGCTACAGCAAGAATCTGATCATCGCCGTCCAGTAGCGGCGCCTCCGGGTCGCGCCGAGCGGCCGTCGGCCGCCTGAGCGGCGCCGACGCGGTGGGAAGTGGCCGTGAGGGCCGGCCGGGCAAAAGGCGCCCGGCCGGCCCTCAGCCGTAGCTCGCGACCCTGTTCTTGCCGGCGCGCTCGGCGTTGCACCGCGCGGCGTCCGCCTCCTGCCGTCGCTGCCGGTGAAATGCGTCGCACCGACCATGCGGCGGATGCGCTCCGCCACATCCTCGGCGCCGTGCCGGTCGTTGAACGCCTTGAGCTCGTCCCGGTCGATCATCAGCGGCGACACCGGCATGCCGTACCGTCTGGCTCGCGCGATCTCCTGTTCGAGGCGCTTGTAGAAGTAGCGGTGATTGAACAGGCCGATGGGACCGCCGGTGACCGTCTTGTCCTGCACGCGCTGGTAGAGACGCGCGCGTTCGATGGCCCCTGCGGCCTGCTCGCCCAGGGTGGCGGTCAGCTCGCGCTCTTCCTTCGTGAGCGGCGTGAGGCGCGTTTCTCGATCAGGGTGAGCGCACCGCTCACGCCGTCCCGGAACACCAGCGGCACGGGGAGGACGCTGAGCTCGTCCCAGTCGCGCATGGCCTCGACGTCGTCGGCGCCAGAGTGACACATCAAAGAGTCATCCGGGGCGCCGAGGGTCTCGGGTGCGCGGGTCGGTAGCGCTCGCGCACCGCGACGAGCGTGCACAGCAGGGCGGCGAGCTGACACTGGACAAGCGTTCGGATCGGCACGGGTTCCAGGGCGCCCGCCGAGGCAAGCCGGGGCGCGCGCTCGCGCACCTTGGCCTCGGCCTCGGCGCGCAGAGTGACCAGCGCGTCGTTCTGCTGGGGCTCGGCGGCGAGCATGTTGGCGAACTGGCCCACGCGGGTGAGCGCGTCCAGCTCGCGCAGGTACAGCGAATCGAAGAGCTGCGCCACCGTCGCTTCGCGCTGGAACAGGGCCTCGGTCTCGACCTGCGTGCGCTCGGCACGGAGGTCGTCTTTGACGGCGCTGAGGTAGGCGTGCACGGTACGCTGCCACGGCGTCTCGCGCGTGAGGTGCGGTGCGGCCAGCACGTAGCGCTCGTGCACCCAGCCGGCGAGCTGCTGCTGCACGTCGAGGCCGCGCAGCTTGGCCGCGGCCCGCGTGAGGCCGGCCGCGCTCTTGTCGGCGATCTTGGCGCTGGTGAAGTACGGCACCTCGGCGACCAGCGTGAAGCAGCCCCACACGGCCTCGGCATAGGCGTCGCTCGAGGTCCCGCTGGTGAGCAGGACCGCCGGGTCGGCGCCGTACTTCTCGTAGTACTCGTAGTCGTCGACCAGGGAGAAGGCGCGAAAGACCCCATCGGAGAGCGCGTCCAGATACGGAACCTCCGGCTCGCCGCAGTGCGGCGGCAGCCCTGCTGCCGCCATGACGGCGGCGAGCTCCTCTTGAAGCACCGCGTCCTCGCTCGAGAGGTAGAAGTAGGCGCCGCTGAAGTTCGAGTTGTGCAGCGCCATGTAGAGGTCGAGCGGCCGCCGGTGCACGGCCTCCATCACGGCGCGCGCCTCGGGTAGCGGCCGGGTGAAGCCGTAGCGCTTGTACTCCATGGGGAAGGTCCACTCGAACTGGTCGGCCAAGGGCGGCCGGTACGCGCGCAGCAGGAACCCGGCCAGATCGTAGGGCTCCGCGAACCAGGCCTCGTTGAGGCGCATCGCGTCGGGATCGCCGACCTTGACCACCGAGAAGCCGAAGCCCAGCTCCCCCGCCAAGCCATCAGCGAGCAGCGGCAGGAGGTATTCGAGCAGCAGTGCGCCGACCGGCTCTTCGGGGTGAGGCACGCCGATGAGCAGTGCCTGCAGCGGACCGCCCGGGATCTCGAGGCAGCGGATCGGGTGGCCGTCGCGGGAGGCGCCGGCCGGCCACACCTCAACGCCCGGGTGAGCCGCGGTGAACGCGTCCGTCGAGGTCTCGAGCTCGTCCAGCAGAGGATAGCGGTCGTACTTGGGCACGGCCGTGACGACCGCGTCGTGACTCGGAAACACCGCGCCCTCCCTTCTCATGGGCTTGCGGCCAGCTTACCAGACGGCTGCCCGGCGCCCGTCGCAGGGCCGTCTCACCGGCGGTGCGTTTGCGAGGAGGGTCACGGCGGCCAAAGTGCTAAAGCCTCGGCCACCCCCTGCCGATACTTCTGAGCGGTACCCCCTTCCGAGGGCCGGGACCGGCAGGAGCAGCCGTTCCCGGCCCTCCCCCTTTCCTCTGGCTACCCCTCTGGGCATGTGCTACCGTTTGGCCGGGCTACTGGGAGGCTGTCTTGATCTACTGCGTCGTGCCGCCCGAGCTCGGCGAAGAGGCCTACCGCCGTCTCACCGAGCACTACAAGGACAACCCGAACGTAACGGTCATCATGGACCGCCGCCACGGCGAACGTCGTGGCGATCGTTCGGGTGGCGGCGCGCGCAGCACGCGCGACCGCAGGCGCCGCCGTGCCCCCGGCGCCTTCGACATCTGACCAGCCCCGCCGACCCGAGGGACGCCATGAACGAACCCCTGCCCCGCGGCAGCGAGACCCGCCTCGTGCTCACCCATCTCATGCAGCCGGCCGACGCCAACTTCATGGGCAACATCCACGGCGGCATCATGATGAAGCTCATCGACGAAGCCGCCGGCGCCTGCGCCTACCGTTTCTGCCGCACGAAGGTGGTCACGGCCGCCATCGACCGCATCGATTTTCACCACCCGGTCCAGGTCGGCAACCTGGTGCGGTTGCTCGCCAACGTCAACTACTCCGGCAAGACATCGGTAGAGGTGGGCGTGCGCGTCGAGGCCGAAGACCTCACGACGGGGATGGTCGCACACACAAACTCAGCCTACCTGGTCTTCGTCGCCCTCAGCGACAGCGGCAAGCCCATCCCGGTGCCGCCGCTGGTGCCCGAGACGCCGGACCAGAAGCACTGGTACGGCGAAGCGGAGGAGCGCCGGCGCAAGCGGCTCGCCGAACGCCAGCCGGCCGACGGCTGATGTGCCGTGCGCTTGAGGTGTCCCGCACGCCAGCCCACCTGCGGCGGCTGGCGCGGCGTCGAGACGTCAGCCGCCGGCCGCCGCCGCCTCTTCGACCCTGAGCAGCTCCTGCAGGGCGAGATCGGCGACTTTCAGCTGCTCTGCCGAGGGCTCGCTCGTCGTGAACCGCCGCTGCATCTCGATGCCCGGCCGCCCCAGCGCGCGTGACAACGGGTGATCCTGGTGACGAGCCATCCACGAGAACAGCTCCATGGCCGCGCCGATGCTCACGAGCCCGGCGACGAACGTGGCCGCCGGCTGGCGCTCCTTGCCGGCGGCCCGCAGCACGAGATTGCTGGCGACCGTGGTGACGACCAGCGGCGCGATCAGATTGGAGCCGCAGCGCGCGTGCTCTTTGTCTGCCGTCGCCGGGTCGAGGCCGCGTTCATAGGCGGCCACACTCTTGTGCTCGGCCCCGTGGTAGCGCGCCAGGCGCGAGTCGCGCAGAAGCAGCAGGATTGGAGCCAGTGAGACACCGGCCGCGGCGAGCTCCTTGAGGAGCGGCGAGCCGCGGCGCGAGCGGCGCAAGGCGAGCGTTGCGACGGCGCTGGCCGCCGTGGCCGCGAGCAGCCGCGGGTCTTCCTGCGGGAGCACGGGGCGGCCGGTGGAGCGGCGCACCGCGGGTAGCACGGCGAGCGACTCGCCGAGCCTCAATAGACCGCGCAGCAGCGGGACGCGCTGCAAGCTGTCGCGCCCCGGGAGGCGCGGTTTCTCGCCGGACGTCACGGTGACGCCGCCACCGGGGCTGCGCACGGCGGCGGCCCAGAAACGTTCGCTCTGTAACAGGACGCCGTCCCGCAGAGCCATGCCGCCGAGTTGCATCGTGCCTACCCTTTCGCGTCAGCGGAGACGAACGCCGCCTCCGTCACCTTGCGGATACCGTTCACAGCCTGACGGATGCGGCCCTCGTTCTCAACCGGCGGCGGGGCCCGGCGCGCCCGCCCGTCGCTCATGGGCGCTCCACCCTCCTGGGTAGGGCGGCGCGCGCCGGGCCGCTAGAATCAGCCCGCCCGCCCCCGACCGGAAGCGCCGTGCGCCACCTCGACCGCGATCTCAGAATCATGACTCTCGCCGTCCTGTTGTACGCGTTGGGCGCGGGCCTCTTCCTGCAGCTGCTGTGGGTGTACGCGCTGAACCTCGGAGCGTCGCGCTTCACGCTCGGCGTGCTCAATGCGATCATGCTTGCCACTCTCGCCGCCGGGAACATCCCCGGTGCCTGGGCGGCGCGGCGCTTCCGCCTCAAGCCCGTGATCGTCGCCGTGTGGTGGCTGACGGTGCCCGCCGGCCTGACGCTGTTTCTCGCCCCAAGCTGGCCGTGGCTCATCCCCGGCCTCGTCGTCTTCGGCCTTTCGTTCGCCAACAGTCCCGCGATGAAGTCCTACGTCTACCTCAAGTCCGAACCCTCCCGCGTCGCGCGCAACCTCACCATCGTCCTCGGCGCCTACCCCCTGGGCCTCATCGTGGCGCCGCTCGTGGGAGGCCAGGTGGCCGCCCACCTGGGCATGAGGAAGGTGTTCCTTATCAGCACGGCCCTCTTCGTGGTCTCGTCCCTCGCGG
This sequence comes from uncultured Thermoleophilia bacterium, assembly GCA_903862845.1. Classification (GTDB taxonomy): domain Bacteria; phylum Actinomycetota; class Thermoleophilia; order UBA2241; family UBA2241; genus CAIXSE01. The sequence goes on along the minus strand of CAIOZS010000210.1, from coordinate 10,213 downwards.
CCACGTTTATCCGCGACACGCACTACCACTCCGCGGAGACCCCCTGGAGCCTGAGGTCGCTGAGCCGCAACCGTCGCTTCCGGCGCTACCTGTTCTTCTTCCTCGCCGGGTTCCTGGCCGTCTATGTCGGCCAGGCGTTCATCAACCCGTATCTGTCGCAGGTGCACCACCAGGGGTACGCGGCCCTCGGCGTGTACTCTTCTCTGGCCGCGTTGGGGGCAGCCGTCCTCACCCCGGCGATGGGACGCGCGACGGACCTCTACGGGCCGCGCGTCGGCATCGCCGGCGTGCTCGCGTTCCTGCTGGCCGGGGCAGTCCTGCTGCTCGTGGGCCGGAATCCGCTCGTCTGGGCGCTGGCGATGCTGTTCTGCGGCGCGTTCGACGCCCTGCGCTTCGTTGCGGCGGGCATCGTCGGCGACTCCTTCGAGGGCGTGCCGCTGGCCTGGGGCTACGGCATCTTCGACGCCGTGATGGGCCTGCCCATGGCGGGAGGCGCCGTGCTCGGCGGCATGCTCTACCGGGCCGGCTACGCTCTGCCGTTCGTGCTCGTCGTCGTCGTTTCGGCCTGCTTGCTGGCGGTGTTGGCGGTCAGAGGTCGCAGGCGCGCCGACGAGAGGCTCGCGGACGCTGGACGTGACGGCCCGCAAGCGACACACTGAGTGCAGCAGCGTCCGGACCTGGCCGGGCGCGACAGAGGGAGGCCGAGATGGGGCTCTTCGACACGGTCAAGCTGAAGGCCAACGCGCTGGCCGCCGACGTCGAACGAGCCGGCAAGATCACCGCCGCGCAGGCCCGGACCGTGGTGTTGCAGAACGAGATCCGCAAGGCAGAGCGTGAGCTTGGTCACTCGGCCTTCTCGTTGATCGAGAGCGGGGAGGTGGGGCATCCCGACCTCGAGGCGGCGGCCGCGCGGCTGCGCGAGGCCTGCCTGGCCCTTAAGGACAAGGAAGCGGAGATCACCGGGCTGCGCCGCGCCGCGGAAGCCGGCGACGAGGCTGCGCCCGCATCGACCCCTGAGGCGCCCGGCCTCGCGCCCGACTCCGCCGCGGCGCCGGAGTCGGCGGTCGCGGCGATCGCCGCGGAGCCGGCGGCCGCCGAGACGCCGAGCGAGGCCGCCGCAGGCTCGGCGCGCAAGCCCGCGACGAAGCACCGCGCGCCTGCCGCCAAGAAGCCGGCACCCAAGAAGGTCGCGACGACCAAGCGGGCCGCCAAGAAGCCGTCGGCCGACAAGAAGCCGTCGGCCGCGGGGAGGCCGTCGGACCCCGGCGTCTGAGAGATCCATTTCTCCTCCCGGCGCCCCTTGCGGCCGGCGCTGCCAAACGTCAACGTGGCGCTCCCTCGGCGCCCGACCGGGCCGTCTGGTAGCCTAGGCGGGACCAAGGAGAGCACATGATCAACGAGCTCAGCGGCCTCGCGGCCGCGATGCCCCGCACGCCCATCGCCAAGCTGGAGAACGGTCAGGCCGTCGACACCTACTTCACCTGCACGGAAAAGACCACGGCCACCGATCGCAACGGCAAGACCTACCTGCGCCTCAAGCTGCGCGACGCCAGCGCAGAGGTTTCGTGCATCCACTTTGACCCGTCAGAAGAGGCGCTGGGGGTGTCTGCCGGAGACGTGGTCGTGGCCGGCGGCACCTACAGTGTCCACCCGCAGTATGGACCCCAGATCCAGGTGCGCCGCCTGAGGCTCGCCGCGCCCGACGAGTACGATGCCGGCGATCTCGTGCCGGTATCGCCCGTCGGCACCGCCGAGCTGGGCGAACGCCTGCACGCGCTCATCGACTCTGTGGGAGAGCCGCACCTGCGTGCCCTCCTGGAGCGTGTCTTCGACGGCTCGCGGGAGCCCGGCGCCACCTTCGGCGTTGCCCCGGCGGCGGTGCGCAACCACCACGCCTACCGGCACGGGCTGCTCGAGCATTCGCTCATCGTCGCCGAGGCGGCCGCCGGGGTGGCGTCGCGCTTCGACTCCGTCGACCGCGACCTCGTCGTCGCCGGAGCGCTGCTGCATGACATCGGCAAGACGCAGGCCTACACCAGCGACGGCATGGCGCCGCTCATGACCGACGCCGGCAGGCTGCACGGCGAGATCGTCATCGGCCACGACATGGTTCGCGAGCTCGTCGCCGAGGTCCCCGGCTTTCCCGCCGAGGCCGCCAAGCGCTTGCTGCACATCATCGTGTCGCACCACGGCATGCGCGAAAAGGGCAGCCCCGTGGTGCCGCAGACCCGCGAGGCCATCATTGTGCACTACTGCGACGACATGACGGCGCGCATCGGCGCCGTCGACGACGCCGAAAAGGCTACGGCCGGCGGCGAGAGCTGGTCGAGCCGCATCTTCATGATCGACGCGCCGGCGTACTTCGGCCCCCGCCAGACCGGCGCAGACGAGGCGTAGACCTCAGCTCCAGAGCTCCTTCGCTGCGGCCAGCACCTCGGCGGCGTGGCCTTTTGGCGTCACCTTGGGGTAGATCTTGCGGATCGTGCCGTCGGGGTCGATGAGCCACGTGGTGCGTTTGGCCACGCCGACCATGGGCCGCGCCACGCCGAAGGCGTTGGCCACCTCGTGCTCGCCGACATCGCCGATCAGGGGCATCCTCAGGTCGTACTTCGCGGCCCACTTCTGGTTTGCCTTGGCCGCATCGATGCTGGCGCCGATGACCTGGACGTCCAGCGTGCCGAACTCGTCCAGCAGGCCGTTGAACTCAACGGCTTCTGTCGTTCAGCCACCGGTGTTGGCTTTCGGGTAGAACCACAGGACGGTACGCCTGCCGGGCGTCCCCAGGTCAAAGGTGGCGCCGTCGTATGACGTTCCGGTGACCTTTGGTGACTTGTCGCCTTCCTTCAGCACGAGTCCCTCCTCTCGTTGGGCGGCGGCCGGCGCAGCGCCGCCGCCGTGTGATCTTCCCCCGGGTCATTGCCGCAGCGGCGTGGGGCCAAACGGCGGGCGATGTACACTGCGTCCATGACTCGCAAGCTGAAAGTGAGCGTCGACTACGGCCGCTGCACCGGCGTCGGGGCCTGCGAACAGGTGTGCCCGGAGGTCTTCTTCATGCGCGACGACGGCCTTGCGGAGGTCCTCGAGCCCGAACCGCACGAGACGCTGTGGGCGGCCGTGGAACGCGCCCAGGAGGCCTGTCCGGACGAGGCCGTGGTCCTCGAGTGGGCGGACGAGTAGCGCTTCAGCTTGCGATCTCGGCATCGCCGGCGACCGCCGGCGCGGCCGCCACGAAGAACGTGAGCGGCCCGGTGCCCACATTGGCCACCCTGTGCCAGGCGTGCGCCGGCACCCCAAGAGCCTCGCGCTCCCCCACCTTGAACTGCTCTTCGTCGACGTCGATCATGGCTGTGCCGTCGAGCACGAGGTAGATCTCCTCCTGCTCGCGATGCATGTGCTTGGACATGGAGCCTTCGGCGATCGTGAACACGTTGGCGCGCAGATTGTGCACGCCCAGCGCTTCGCTGAGACGCTGGACGCTGAGCTTCTCCGAAATGCTCTCGGTGGGTACGGCACGCACGACCTTCATGGAGCCCTCCTCAAGAGATGACGCTCGTCAGATGCCCCGGCGCGCACGCCGCGCACGCCGGCCCCGCTCAGCCGCGCTCGCGCGGAAGCACGATGACGGGGATCCCGCAGAGGCCTTCGAAGCGGACCGCGTCGGCGGCCGTCCCAACGTCGTCGCCGAAGTGCATCGGCACCGCGGCGGCGGCGGAGATCGTCCGGCAGGCCTCCGCGGCCTCCTCGGCGGTCATGACGAACGTGCCGCTCACGGGGAGCAACGCCACGTCGCAGCGTACGTCGCGCATCTCGGGGATGGCGTCGGTGTCGCCGGCGTGGTAGATGCGGCGGCCGTCCAGCTCCACAACGTAGCCCAGGCCGCCGGCGGCCTGCGGATGGTACACCTCGCCGGGCCGGCGGAACTTGTCGATGTTGTACGCGGGGATGGCCGTCACGGCGACGCCGCCGACCGTCGCGGTCTCGCCGGCGCTGAGCGTGACCGTCGCGACCCCGCTCACGCGCGCGGTCACCGCCGCCGGCCCGACGAGGGTCGTCTGCGGCGTGGCCACGCGGGCGATGTCGTCCGCGTTGAAATGATCGTAGTGGTCGTGGGTGACGAGGATCAGGTCGGCCGGCGGAGCGCCGGCGCCGAGCTTCCAGGGATCGATGTAGACGGTGCTCGAGCCGTCGAGGCGGAAAGAGTCGTGGCCAAGCCAGTGGATGTTCTCGATCATGCCCGCCTCCCGCGGAGTGTGCTCTTACCATGGTACCCGATGCCGGGAAAACGAAGGGCCGGCCATCGGGCTCCGAGCACTGCCCCGATGGCCGGCCCTGTCAGAAGCTCGCGGTCTTAGTCGGCCTGAGCCTCTTCGTCGATCTCGATGATCTCGACGTTGCCCTCGGCGTCTTCGATGATCTCGGTGATCTCGACGTTGCCCTCGGCGTCCTCGATGGCATCGACGATCACGACGTTGCCTTCGTCGTCGACGGCGGTCTCGATCACTTCGACGTCGCCCTCGTCGTCGACGATGACCTCTTCCTCGACCACGACAGCCGGGGCCGCGGCGGGTTTCACGTTGACGGCCTGCGGCCCCTTGCGGCCCTGCTCGACCTCATACTCGACGAGCATGTCCTTGTCGATCGCGGTGACGCCGTCGGCGAGGCCGGTGACGTGCACGAAGATGTCGTTGTCGTTGTCCTGCTCGATGAAGCCGAAAGCCTTCTCCGATGAGAACCACTTCACTTTACCTTGAGGCACTTGCTTCTCCTTTTATGTCTTGAAGTGCACCCCGCCGGCGCTCGGTGGGGACGGGGTGCGCTCCTTGTGCCGCTCACGCCGGTCTCTGAGGCGCAGAGCGTACCGCTAGTGTACCCGCTCTGCGCGGGCGCGGAAAGCAAGCCGCCGTATGGCGCGCGAGCGGCGGGCGCGGCGCCGTCTAGCGCGGCCGCGGCGGGCGTCGCCGGCGCGCGTAGGCGAGCGCGCCGAGGAGCGCGCCGAGCTGCATCTGAACGCGGTCGCGGATGGGCACCGGCCGGATGCCGGCCGCGGCGGTCACCGTCGCGACACGCTCGCGGACTCGCGCCTCCGCCGCCTCACGGAGCGCCGCGAGGCGCACGTCGCTCGCCGCCGGGTCGAGCAGGCGCGCGAACTGGCCGAGGCGGCAGAGGGCGAGGAGCTCGCGGTTGTGGAGCGAGTCGAAGCGCTGCGCCACGGTGGCTTCGGCCGAGAAGGCGGGGGCGCTGCGCGCCTGCGCCTTCTCGGCCGGGAGATCACGGGCCGCGTCGCGCAGGTAGCCCTCGACGGCGCGCCGCCAGGGCGAGGCGGCGGCGGGGCCAAGCAAGCCCGCCGCCTCGTCGAAGCGCGCCCGCAGCCACCTCACATGACCCTCCTCGAGGGCGATCCCGGCGAGCTTCGCCGCGGCCCGCGAGAGACCGGCGGGCGAGGTGTCCGCGACTTGGTCGCTGGTGAAGCACGGCGCCTCCGCGAGCACCGCGTGGCTGCCCCAGCGCCGCATGGCGTACTCGTCACTGTCGCAGCCCGCCGACATCTGGATGACCGCGTCGCCGCCGTATCGTTCGTAGTAGTCATACTCCGCTGCGACCGTGAGGGCGGCGAAGATGCCGTCGCCGAGCTGCTCCATGTACGGCACTTCGGGCTCCCCCCGATGCGCGGGGATGCCGGCAGCCGCGCGCACCGCGACCAGCTCTCTCAGCAACGCGTCGTCGGCGCCGGAGACGTAGAAGTACCCGCCGTAGAAAGAACAGTCGTGCAAGCTCATGACGACGTCCAGTGGAGCCGCGTCGATGGCCGCCATCATGGCCTTCGTCTCGGGCGGCGATGCGTCGAAGCGGTATCCCTTGTGCTCCACGGGGAAGCTCCACACCGGCTGCTCGGCGTAGGCGGACCGGTACGAGCGCAGCACGTGCAGGAGAACGTCGTAGGGCCGGCCGATCCAGCCCTCGTTGAGACGGGCCGCCTCCGGGTCGCAGACCTTGACGGCGGCCAAGCGGAACCCGAGTCGCCGCGAGACGTCCGTGGTGGCGAACAGCGGCAGGAGGTACTCGATCAGCAGCGTCCCGACCGGTTCCTCACCGTGGACGTGGGCGAGCAGCAGGACGCGCTGCTTGCCCTCTCCGGCCTCGAGGCAGCGCATCTCGCGGCCCGCGGCATCGTGCCCGCAGACCCAGGCGCGCAGGCCCGGGAGCTCCCGGAGCTGGCGGTCGGTGGACGCCTCCAGCTCGTCCACGCTGAGATAGCGCGCGAATGCTGGCACGCCCTCGAGAAGGCCCGCCTCGCGGGGAAACAAACCGCGCGCGGCGGGGTCCGGATCGCGCTCAGCGCCCGCCCCGGATGCCGATGCGCTGCTCACGCCGCGCCTAGCAGCGCGTCACTCCAAAGATCGCGAGGCGCGCCATCAGGTTGGGAAGCACGGCACGCCGCGGCGGCGGCCTGTCGACGCCGCCGAGGTAGAGCTCGTGCTCGATGCACAGGCCCTCCTCGAGGCAGAGCGCGCGAAAGTCCTTGACGGTGCAGAGGTGGATGTTGGGCGTGTCCCACCATTGGTACGGAAGATCGCGCGACAAAGGCATGCGCCCGCCGAGAAAGAGCTGCAGGCGCGGCGTCCAGTGGGCGAAGTTGGGGAAGCTGACGATCGCCTGCCGGCCGACGCGTACCATCTCGCGGACGATCATCCGCGGGCGGCGCAGCTGCTGCAGGCTCATGCTGAGGATGACGACGTCGTGCGAGCCGTCGGCAAAATCAGCGAGGCCCGCGTCAAGGTCGCCGTGAAACACGGAGAGGCCCTTTCTCACGCAGGCCTCGACAGCCTCCTGCGAGACGTCGACGCCGCTGCCGCGCACGCCCTTGTCACGGATGAGCCGGCTGAGCAGCTCCCCGTCGCCGCAGGCGAGGTCGAGGACCGTGGAGCCGTGAGACACGAGGTCCTCGATAAGCGCGTAGTCTATGCGCCGCACGGCCGAACCTCAGCTTTCCTCCGCGCGGCGGCGGCGCGACCGGTTGATGAGCAGCACCACGATCACGGCGCCGACTGCCGCGGCCGCGATCCACAGGATGGTCGCCAGCGTCGACGAGCCCGATCCTTCGCTCGTCGTTGCGGCGGCAACCGAGTGCACGAGCCGGTACGAGTCGGTCTGAAAGGTGTAGAACACGCCGCCGTCCCTGGCCGGCGACGTCACCCAGCCCGTCCAGGCGGTCGTGTTGTAGGCTTCCTGGCTGCGACTGTAGATGAGCGGGATGAAGGGCGACTGCTGGTAGACGATCTGCTGCATCTTCCAGACGGTCTGCTTGCGCTTCTGGGGGTCCAGCTCCCGGCCCTGGCGCGCGAAGAGCGCGTCGTACTCGGGGTCGCTCCACACCGACTGGTTCCACATGCCGGCCTGATCGGTGGTGGAGATGGAGAGCAGGAAGTTGGGATCGGCGTCCCCTACCCAGCCCCAGAGGAACATGTCGTAGTCGGGCTGCACCTTGCCGGCCACGGTGTTCCACACCTTGTCGCTGAGCGCCGCTTCGCTCACCACCTGGAACTTGATGTCGAGGCCGATCTGCTTGAACCAGCCGGCGATGAACTTGCCGCTCTGCTGGCTCATGATGGACTCGTTGCGGGCCAGCAGCTCGAGCCTGATGGGCTTGCCGTCCTTGCCCTCGCGGATACCGTCGCTGTTGGCGTCCGTGTAGCCGGCGGCATCAAGGGCGGCTTTGGCCTTCTCGAGATCGAACGGGTACGCCTGGGCGGCCGCCGGCTCCCAGTGGTAGTCGAGGTCCGTGGCGTACAGCCCGGCGGGGATGAGGCTGGTCGCCGGGCTCACCTGATCGCTGTACGCCACGCTCGCGACCTTCCGCTTGTCGATGGCGTAGTTGAGCGCCTGGCGGAAGGCCGGGTCGCGCAGGACGGGGTTGCCCTTGGCGGGCGCGGGGGCGCAGTTGAAGGTGAGCTGGTCGAAGCCGATGGTGATGTACGAGATCGAGGTCACGCCGCCTCCATTGAGGCTCTCGACCTGGGCCGGGGGGATGCCCCACGCGCCGGCCAGCGCGCCGCTCTTCAGGTCCTGCGCCATCGTGTCTGCGTTCTGATAGGTCTCGAAGATGACCTCGTCGACCTTGGGCTTGCCGGCCCAGTACTTCGGGTTGGCGGCCAGGCGGATGTACGAGCCCTTCTTCCACTCGACGATCTGGAACGGGCCGCTGCCGACGATCGGCGGCGCGTTGGCATAGCCGGTGGCGGCGTCCTTGGGGTCGACCTTGCTCCAGATGTGCGCGGGCAGGATCGGCACCCACATGCCCAGCATGTTGGCCTTGGGCCGCGAGCAGGTGAACACTACGGTCACGTCGTCCGTGGCCTCCACCTTCTCGATGCCCTCCGTGTAGCCGGTGAACGAGGCCATCTGGTTGGCGATGATGTAGTTGAACGTGAAGGCCACGTCATGCGCGGTGGCCGGCACGCCGTCCTGCCAGGTCATGCCGGGGCGGATCTGGAACGTCCACATGAGACCGTCCGGCGTGTGCGACCAGCTCTCGGCAAACTCGGGCTTGGGCGTGAGGCTCGCGGCATCGTAGCCGTTCAGCAGGTCGTACTGAAGGTGCCAGGCCTCGTAGCACGAGGCGGAGACGCCCACGAACGGGTTGAGGTTGTCGGGCTCGCGGGTCCAGCCGAGGCGCAGGATGACCTTGTCCGGGGCGCCGGAGGGCGTCGGGCTTGTGGCGGCGGCCACGGCCGCCGACAGGCCCCATGCGAGCCCGGCGGCCAGGCAGACGCACGCCAAGCCGATCGCTCCGCGAAAGACGCCTGAGCGCTTGATCATGGTCTTCATTGTGGCTCCTCCTCGGATCCCTCGCGGACTGCCCGGGTCCGCGAGCTCCCCTGTCCGTGTCAGCCGGGCAGTGCGAAAGTACGGGCGCCGCTCGCCAGGAACGCGCCGATGATGCCTTCCATCTTCTCGCGTTCCAGAAGGAACGCGTCGTGGCCGTAGTGGCTCTCGACCTCGTAGTAGCTCACGTGCTTGTGGGTGGCGCGCAGGGCGCTGACGATCTCCTTGAGCTGGTATGGCGGGTGCAGCCAGTCGCTGCTGAACGCAAGCACGAGGAAGCGCGCCGACGTGTCGCGGAAGGCCTGCACGAGAGTTCCGTGCCGGCGCGTGAGGTCGAAGTAGTCAATCGCCCGCGTGATGTACAAGTACGTGTTGGCGTCGAAGCGGCTCGTGAACGACAGCCCCTGGTGCCGCAGGTAGCTCTCCACCTCGAAATCGGCCGAGAAGGTGAACGAGTAGTCGTGGATGTCGCGCAGGCGGCGCCCGAACTTCTCCTGCATGGCCTCGTCGCTGAGATACGTGATATGGCCGATCATGCGCGCCACGCTGAGGCCCTTCGCCGGCGGCCTGCCGTCGTAGTAGTGGCCGCCACGCCAGTCGGGGTCGGCCATGATCGCCTGGCGGCCGACTTCGTTGAAGGCGATTGCCTGCGTGGGCTGGCGAGCCGCGGTGGCGAGCGGCACGCAGAGGTGCACGCGCGTGGGGTACGAGACGGCCCACTCGAGCACCTGCATGCCGCCCATCGATCCCCCCACGGCGGCCAGCAGCTTCTCGATGCCGAGGTGGTCGAGGAGCATCGCCTGGGCGCCAACCATATCGGCGATCGTGATAATGGGGAAGTCGGTGCCGTAGGGCCGGCCGGTGGCGGGGTTCTCTGAAGCCGGCCCGGTGGACCCGCTGCAGCCGCCGATCACGTTGGAGCTGATGACGAAGTACTTGTCGGTGTCGAGCCCCTTGCCGGGCCCGATCATCATGTCCCACCAGCCCGGGCGCTTGTCGCTCGCGCTGTGTAGCCCCGCCACGTGGGCGTCGCCCGAGAGCGCGTGGGTCACGAGGATGGCGTTGTCCTTGCGCTCGCTCAGCGTGCCGTAGGTTTCGTAGGCGATCGTGAACGGCGTCAGCCTGCCGCCGCCCTCGAGGGCGAGCTCCTGGCCCGGCTGAGCGAAGGTCACATGCTTCGTGCGCACGACGCCGGCCGAGCCGGCGTCGGCGTCGAGGCCCATGGCGACGTCGCCGATCTCCTTGCGGTCTGTGTGCTTGCCTGCTGTCATCACGACCCGGATGCGTGGGCGGCGGGCGCCAGAAGAAAGCTCAGGGTCAGCGCCGTGGCGGCGGTTGCGAGGCGCTGATGGCCGCGCGCGATATGTCGGATCATGTGGGTTCTCCTTTT
>CAIOZS010000209.1 GCA_903862845.1 uncultured Thermoleophilia bacterium | reverse complement strand
CGGGCGGCGGGAACGCCGCCCGCAGTCGCCGGCCAAGAGGACCGCCGGACGGCCGGGCACGACCGGCGGCCCAGAAGATGCCGAGGAGGCGTTTGGTGAACACGCGACCGGCGCGTGATCTGCCCGACGGCGCAGCGGCGGCCGTCGGCGCTCCCGACGCCGCTCCGCGGCGCGCCGGGCTGGTGCTGCTCACGCTCATCCTCGTCGCTTCGGTCGCCAACCTCAATCTTGCCGTCGCGAATGTTGCGCTGCCGGAGATCGGCAAGTCCTTCGCCGCGTCGCAGACGCAGCTCGACCTCGTCGCCGTCGGCTACTCACTGGGCCTCGCCGCCTCGGTGCTCTACTTCGGCGCCATCGGCGACCGCTACGGACGAAAGCTCCTGTTGGTGGTCGGGATGGCGGTCTCGCTGCCGGCGGCCCTCATCGCCGCATTCGCGCCGTCGGTTCAGCTCCTGATGGCCGGCCGCGTGCTCGGAGGGCTCGCGGCCGGCATGGCCTACCCCACGACGCTCGCGCTCATCACGGCGCTGTGGTCCGGCACCAGGCGCACCAAGTCCATCGCCCTCTGGTCGGGCATCGGCGGCGCCATGTCCGCCCTGGGCTCGCTGCTTGCCGGTGCCATGCTGGTGCACTTCGCCTGGGGCTCCGTCTTCCTCGTCACGATCCCCGTCGCCGCAGTGGGCCTCGTCCTGGCCGTGATCCTCGTGCCCGCGCACGTCAACGAGACCAGCGAGCCTGTGGATAACTTCGGCGGCATCGTGTCCATCTTCTTCGTCGCGGCGCTCGTCCTGGCGATCAACTTCGCGCCCGAGCCCGGTATGGGCACGCGGGCGCTCGCGCTCGCCGGCATCGCCGCCGCCGGAGGCGTCGTCTTCTTCCTGAGACAGCGGGCTTCAAAGAACCCGCTGTACGACCTCAAGATCGCCGGGAGGCGCCCGTTCTGGGTGGCCGCCGTCGCGGGCATCATCGTGTTCGGGACGCTCATGGGCGCCCTGTTCGTGGGCCAGCAGTTTCTGCAGAACGTGCTCGGCTACTCGACCATGTCAGCAGGGGCCGCCGTCCTGCCGGCCGCCGCCCTCATGGTCGTGACGGCGCCCGTCTCAGCGCGGCTCATCGGACGTTTCGGCTCACGCGTCACGTTGCTCTCCGGCTACCTCTTCTGTCTGCTGAGCTTCATCGTGATGCTGACGCTCTGGAAGGAGGGCATCGGCTACTGGCCGGTCGGCCTCGCGTTCGCCTTCATAGGCGTCGGCGTCGGGCTGGCGGGCACGCCGGCGGCGCGCGCTCTCACCGGCTCGGTGCCGGTGCGACGCGTGGGCATGGCCTCGGGCACAGCGGACCTGCAGCGCGACCTCGGCGGCGCCATCATGCAGTCGATCCTCGGGGCGGTGCTGACGGCCGGCTACGCGGCCGCCTTCGCCGCGTCGATCGCCGCCGCGCCCAACAGCCAGAACGTCTCCCAGAACGTCCGCGCCGAGCTGCAGAAGTCCTTCGCCAGCGCGGCAGCGGTGGCGCAGCAGTACCCGCAGTACGCCGCTCAGATCACGGCCGCCGCCAAGGCGTCGTTCCTGCAGGGCGCCGAGTGGGCCTACGCCGCCGGCGTCATCTCCATCGTCCTCGGCGCCGCCATCGTCTTCTTCCTGTTCCCACGGAAGGACGATGAATCGCGGCTCCACGCCGGGTACCAGGTCGCGGACGCGGCCGGCACGCAAGAGGCCGTCTGACTGACTTGCCGCCTGCGGGCGGTCGACCCCCGGCAGACGTCAGCTTTCGGCCGGGTCCTCGCTTTCGAGACCCGGAACGTCGCTGCTGAGGTTGCCGCGGACCAGGCGCTCAAGCCCGTCGGCGACCGCGGCCTCGTCCATGTCTTCGATCCCGCCGGCTCCAGGATCTCACGCTGCTCTACGGGCTCTTCGACACCCTCGACCGCGACCGTTTCTGTCCCACCCTGAAGGCTACTATCAGAGAGGTCCAGTAGCTTGGCCCCCTGCCGGCGGCCGAGGAGACGTGCGGCGGGCACGACCACGGCAAAGAAAGGCGACCCAGCACCATTTCACCGGCGGCCCGAAGAGCCGAGGGAACGCGCGGGGTTCCCGCGGTCGCCGGTCAGCCGCGGCGTCGCAGCCAGCGCCGGATGGTCCGCACCGGGAGGAGCAGGTAGACGCCGATGAAGACGTACAGCACCAACCCGACGTAGGGCTGGATGACACCGCATACGGTGGCGACAGCGTAGAAGATGAGGCTCGGCGCGAGCTGGTACGTCACTCGGCGCTCTTCTTGGCGCTCCTCTGCGGCGTCGCTCCCGAACAGACCTTCACGCTCGGCGTAGCGCCCAAGAACGATCAGCATCAGGCTCATCAGAAACAGCACGAGGCCGAAAAACGCGACCGCCGCGTGCTCCCCGCCGCGCTCTGAGTCCAGCAGACTCAGGTACTCCTGCATGACCCTGGTCGGATACGGCAGGAAGGCGACGAGCAGCAGAAGCAGGAGGTTCAGCCGCAGGAAGCCCGCGTCGACGCGCTCGAGGGCCTCGGTGAGCGCACTGTGCTCGATCCACACGATGCCGATGCTCATGAAGGCGATGAAGTAGGACAGGTACACAGGCCGTTGATCGAGGAGCGCCGAAAGCAGGTGGCTGCCCGCATGCTGCGGCACCGCGATCTCGATGACCAGCAGCGTGATGGCAATGGCGAAGACGCCGTCGCTGAACGCCTCCAGTCGGGTCTTGCTCTTGACTCCCATTGCCGGCGACGTGTCGGCCATGCCGAGACCTCCCTGTCCGCCCGCGCAGACCGGACATCTGGCGCGCGCGGGATCGCTGGTCCAATGACGGCGGTCGGTCACCTCTCTTCCGGCGCCCGCCCGCCGCTCCGATCTTCTTCATCATACCGGCCCGCTTTAGCATCTGGCACACGGGCATTATTGTGCGCTTCAGCATGAGGCGCACCTGCCGGCTCTCGAGTTGTTCGTGCAATTCCGCCAGCACGTCATCAGTAAGTACGTCCAGGTTGGTGGTCGCGCCAGCCTCGAAGTCGGCGGGCTGCAGAACACAGCCACCCAGCTCGGCGCCTCACTCGGCACGGCGCTGGCAGGCCCAATGCTCAGCGCCGCCCTCGTGGCCTCGTTCCCGACCGGGATCGAGCAGAACGCCAACGTGCCGCAGCAGATGAGGGATCAAGCCAACGTCAGCCCGGCGGGCGGCTCTCTCGGCCACCCGACGCTCCGTCTACGACTTCTTTCAGTGCAGCAGGTTGACCACGCCCTGCGCAGTGAACAGGGCGCCCATCAGGCCGAACACGATCATTACGATGATGCGATTGTGCCTGGTGAGCCAGCCCCGAAGCAGCCTCAGATGCTCCCGCGCCCAGACCGGGCGAACCAGATAGAGCACCAGCGGCACGATGACGGTCGACACGCTGAGAAGGATGAAGAAGGCAAGTGCCGTCGCTGCCTGCGACGTGCCGACCTCGGCCTTGCGGATCTTGCCGGCGCCCGCTGTGAGCAGGGCGTAGTTCATCAGCACGACGGCCATGACGATGGCTGCGCTCAGCCCGGCCTTGTCGATCAGCCGTATCCAACCGGGTGGCTTGCCCGCGGCGGAGGGCTTGGCGTGCCACTGCCGCGCGGCGATCGCCAGGAAGAAGACGCCGGCCAGCGTTTGCGCTGCCGCCTGCGTCGTGGTCGCGGAGCTCTGTGACGACTGGCTGGCGAGCACGAAGATTGTGAGAACGCCCACGGTGAGCATGACGACGACCAGAGTGGCGATGAACGCGGACGCGTTGCGCCTGCCGCTGTCGGTGGAGAGGAGCGCCACCACGGCGATGATCGGCATCGGATTGAGGGCGATGGCAAGCGCGGGCAGTATCAAGCTGATGATGAGATGGCTCACGGGCGACCGCACGCTCCTTCCGCACGTCGACCGCAGTGACGCGGCGGCTTGTCGCACGTCACGCGAGTGAGGGCAAGGCCGTTCACACGGTCGGGACCCTCACGGCGCGGGCTGG
>CAIOZS010000208.1 GCA_903862845.1 uncultured Thermoleophilia bacterium | reverse complement strand
GGGACGAACGGCTGCGCGCCGAGTTCCACCTGCTGCTCAAGGGCTTCCTCATGACGCTCGACCTCGTGCTCCCCCGCCCGCAGGCGCTGCCCTACGTGAGGGACGCGAAGACGCTCGGGGACCTCCAGCTCCGCGCCCGCAACCGCTACCGCAGCGGCGAGCGCCCCATCGGCGAGGAGATCGGGGCCAAGGTGCGCGCCCTCATCGACCAGCACATCGTCAGCCTCGGCATCGACCCAAAGATCGCGCCCATGGTGATCGGCGACGCGGCGTTCGATGAGCACGTCGAGAAGCTGCGCAGCCCGAAGGCCAAGGCCTCGGAGATGGAGCACGCCCTGCGCTTCGAGATTCGCCAGCACATCGACGAGGACCCCGAGCGCTACGAGCAGCTCTCGAAGCGGCTCGACCGCATCCTCACGCAGATGCAGGACCGCTGGGACGAGCTTGTCGACGCGCTGAAGGAGCTCACCGCCGACGCCAGGGAGGGCCGCAAGGCCGACGACACCGGGCTCGACCCCGAGACCGAGGCCCCGTTCCTCGGCGTCATTCGCCAGGAGGTGGCCAAAGGCGGCGCGGTGCCGCGCGAAGAGCTGCAGCGCCTCGCCGCCATCACGCGGGACCTCGTGGCCTACATCCGCGCCGAGATCGCCCTCGCCGACTTCTGGGGCAAACCCCAAGCGCAGGAGGCTCTGCGCCGGCGCATCGTCCAGATGCTCGATGAAGACGGCGTGCTGCCTCTGTCCCGGCTGGATGAGCTGGCCGACCGGCTGCTGGAGCTGGCCCGCGTGAACAGCGCCAAGCTGGTGCAGAGGTGACGACGCTCGCAGTTGAGGATCTCGTGGTCGAAGTGCGCCTCAGCCCGCGTCGCCGCACCATCGGCCTCACGGTGGAGCGTGACGGGGGCCTCACGGTGTCCGCACCCGAAGGTAGCGACCTCGCTGCGCTGGAGGCTTTCGTGCTCCAGAAGCGGCCGTGGCTGTATCGCAAGCTGGCGGAGAAGAAGGCGCTTCAGCGTCCCGTCTCCGCGAAGCAGTACATCTCAGGCGAGGGCTTTCCCTACCTTGGCCGCAGTTACCGCCTGCTCCTCGTTGACGCGCAGGAGGAGCCCCTCAGGCTGGAGGCGGGACGCTTCCGCCTGCGGCGCTCGGAGGCGGCGGCCGGGCGGGAGTGCTTCATCCGCTGGTATGGGGCTCACGCACGGCCATGGCTCCAGCGGCGCGTCGACGCCTTCGCGCCGAGGATGGGCGTGGCTCCGACGGGCCTGGAGATCCGCGACCTCGGCCATCGCTGGGGCTCATGCGCCAAGTCCGGCAAGCTCAACTTCCACTGGGCGACGATCCTCCTGCCCACGAGCGTCGTGGAGTACGTCGTCGTCCACGAGCTGGCGCACCTCGCCGAGCCGAACCACACGCCCGAGTTCTGGCTACGCGTCGAGCGCACCTTGCCCGACTACGGGCAGCGCAGGCAGTGGCTGGCCGAGCACGGTGCGGAGTACGTGGGCGAGTGGTAGCCCTTGGTGTCCGAGCTTCTGGTACGTCCACGAGTACGCTCTGACTTGCCGCCGATTACCCGTTTCAGCCAACTCATGTTGCCGCCATCCCATCGGTGTGCCTGACGTCTGACGGACAACCTGCGAGCGAAGCGAGTCAGGTCGATCCGTTTGTTAGCCCCACCTCACCGACGACCGCGCCAGTAGAATGGCCGTCGCTTCTGGTGTGCCACTGCGAGGATGCGCAGCTCGTGTTCACGCACCGAAGAGACGAGGGAGTAGGGGAACCGCAGCATCCCCAGCGGCGTGCCCTCCCCAGAACCACTGGGCCGGCTTCCGGATGCTCGCGAATCGTGGCGACTGCCCGTTCGAACCCGTCGATCAGCGTGCTGCCGAGACCTGGGTTCTCGATGTCGTAGAAGTCGGCGGCCTCGTTCAGCTCAAGCTCAGCGTCGTCGTGTACCGCAAACGGAGGCATCATGCCCGGCGCGCGCGAGCCCGCGCAATCACATCCTCCACCGGACTTGAGCCGGCCAAGCCAGAGTCCGGCTCCGCGTCACGTCGGACAGCCTCGTCGAGCCACAGCCTCTCGACCTCCGAGTCGCTGAGATCATCGAGGCTGCTGATGAGCCGGCTGGCGAGATGCGCGCGCACCTCAGGTGCCAAGCGCATGGCTTCCTTCTCGAGTTCCTCAATGGTCATCGCTGAACCTCGTCGTCGGAATCAGGATGTCCCTGCAGTCTACGCCCCCGCGCCGACAGCGAGAACCAGAAGCCACGGAATCGACCCGGATGAGGTCGCCTGGTTGGGGCTCTAGCGTGTTTGGCTTCACCTGCGCGCCATGGCGCTGTCAGAACGCGACCACCCGGCGCGCGTCAGGTGGAAGCCACTGTTGGGCCGCGCGAGACACACAGCTGGTCTCTAGCCCGAGATCCCCCCTGCCGGTCCATACGCCGCCGAGACTGGGCTCCTGCGCAGCATGACGATCCCGAGCCAAACGAACCAAATGATGAGACCCAGTGCATTGACGGCCAACAGGGCATCGGAGGCCGTGAAGACATAGAGGATGCCTGCCAGACCAACCACCACGCCAAGGTAGTTCAGTAGCCTGGGAAGCGCCCTTGCCTGCAAGGCCGCCCAGCTCAGCAGCAGAAACCACAGGCCGGTGACTATCGTTTCCCCGCCGCCTGCGCCCAAGCCGGTTTCCACAGTGTCGAGCGTCAGCCAGACCGTTGCAGCTTGAGCCGGATTCTGTCCAAAGAGCCTGACGACTGTGCTCAGGTCGTTGATTGAGAGTGTGCCGACCACAATGACCAGAACGGCCCAGACCAGCGTGAAGATGGTCACTGCCTTAGCCAGCACAGGTGAGCCGGCCTTCAATCGTTCATGGAGCGCCAGTGACAGGAAGATCAGACACACGCCGAAAGCCAACCAGATGATCAGCAACCACAGACGCATTGCAGCCTGGTTCTCCGCAAGAAAAGCCACGTACTGGCCCGGATCATCTTTGGAACCGCCACCTCTGGGGGCCAGCAAGGCCGCATACACCACAGCGCCCAAGAGGTTCGTTGCTACCGCGATGAGTGCGGCAATGCCGCCCATCTTCTGTAGGTTCTTCATCCCTCTCTCCATTCATGACCGGAACTGATGGATTCAACTATTTGCCATCCGGCACGTCTGCGGGTCCGGCCTTCTGCTGCCGGACATCCCCCTCAAGAAGCGCCTTCGCCCTCCTTCCGCTTCCGACAAGGCGCGTTGCCTTTTCCACTTGATGCCCGCGGTGTAGACTTATGTTGTAAGCGTAATACTTACGACGTAAGTACGTCAACCGCTGCCGTGTGCCTGCGCCCACGAAGCGCGTCAGAGTCCGAGGTGGAGGATGCCGATGCCGACGCCGGCCATACCGAGTCCTGAGTCCCGAACCCCGCTGAGCAGGGAGCGTGTGCTGCGCGCCGCCGTCGCACTCGCCGACGAAGAGAGCATCGACGCACTCACGATGCGCGAGCTCGGGCTACGACTCGGCGTCGAAGCGATGTCGCTCTACAACCACGTGGTCAACAAAGGCGACATCCTCGACGGCATGGTCGATCTCGTGGTGAGCGAGATTGATCTACCTCCCGACGCTGCCGGTTGGAGGGAGGCCATGCGCCGCCGGGCCATCTCGGCCCAAGCGGTGTTCTCCCGTCACCCGTGGGCGACCGCTCTGATCGATTCACGAGAGAGCAGCGGACCTGCGCGGCTGCACTATTTCGACTGGGTGCTCGGTACCCTCCGTCGAGCCGGATTCACTCTCGACATGACAGCTCACGCGTTTTCGGTCCTCGACAGCTACATCTATGGCTTCGGTCGACAGCAGCTCAACATGTCTGCCGGACCCGACGTCAAGCCCGAGGAAATCGTGGAAGCCTTCCTGCAAGGGATACCCGCCGATGAGTACCCCCACCTCAGGGAGATGGTCGTCGAGTACGCGATGAACGCCGGCCACGACGAAAGCGCGGACTTCGAATTCGGGCTCGACCTCATCCTGGATGGACTCCAAAGACTCTTGGACCCAGTCACGAGCTAGACCAGTCGGCCGAACAACCGATATGCAGTCTGCATAACTCCACAAACACGGCTATCCTTGTCTGCATACCCCCGGCCGTGGTCTCGGCGCCGGCCCCTCGCTTGTCACTGCGCCACTGCATCCCGAACCGTTTGGCGGCTCCACCGTGCCGTAGACATGCAGACTGCATATATCGCAGGTCTGCCCGTCGAGCGGACTTCATCCTCCACGGCCCCCTTCGCTCGACACCTGCGTGTGGATCATCGTGGTCCTGACATCCGTGTGGCCCGCTGACCCCAATCGTTCGGGTCACGATCGTCCCCGGTGACGAACACAGTCGATGATGCAGCGACAGCGGTTGGGTGCGTTCCCTCTGATCATTCTCGCCGTCGCGCTCGGGTTCGCGGCGGCGGCCTGCGGCTCACTGCCCCAAATGCCCCACGTCGATCACTCGCTCACGTACTCGGTCGTACCGT
>CAIOZS010000207.1 GCA_903862845.1 uncultured Thermoleophilia bacterium | reverse complement strand
CGGGCGGCGGGGGCGGGACGGCCGCCGCGCTGGTCACGACGGTCGCGGCCGCCGCCGCGCCGACGGCGGCGCCGCAAGCCCTGCAGAAGATCGCCGCGGCGGGCAGGGCGGCGCCGCAGGAGGGGCAGGCAAACATGATCTCGGCGCCGCAGCCCGAGCAGAACCGTGCGTCGTCTTCGTTGGCGCGGCCGCACGACGGGCAGTTCCTGGCCATTGTCCCCCTCCGAGTGCGTGAAGCCCTGGACTCTCAACGCCATGGTACCCGCTTCGCCGCGCGAGGCACAGGGCCGGCCGGCGCGCCGGGCTCTGCTACGCGGCGAGCGCCCGGACGGCGACGCCGCCGGTTGCGCCGTGACGGCAGCGGCGCCTCCCCGGACCAGCGGCTTTCACGGCGACGGGCTCGCCGACGGAGACGGTGAGGCCACGGCACCCGGCGCCCAGGCCGGCAAGATCGCCCAGTCGGCAATGCGATCCGCGTCCCCACCCTCGGCCGACGTGAGCCACAGCGTGCCGCTGCGCCAGGCGCCGCGATCCCACTCACCCCAGGCGATCGCGGATCCGTCGGGCGACCACGCGAGATCCTCCACGTAGGTCCGCTTGTAGCTGACCAGTACCCGAGGGTCCCCTCCCGTGCTCTTGTCGTACACGTAGAAGATCGCCGATCCCTTCTCGCTGGTGTGGCCGGTGAACACTACCTTCTGACTGCCGGGATCCCACGCATACCCCGCCGGATACAAGAGGTGCAGGCTGCCCGCATCCATGAGGGTCGTGCCGTTCGCGTCGATCACCTTGTAGCTGCAGCTGATATCGCCGCCGGTCTGGGCGCAGATCACCGCTTGACCGTCGGGGGCAAGCAGGGGCTTCGAGAAGGCGCGGTCGCCCCAGTCAAGGTAGGCCTTCGCCGAGCCGAGCATCGTGGTGGAACCGTCGCCGCGGTCGAGCAGCATGAGCCGTTCGGTGGCCGTGACGGCGCCGTTCTGGTCGGACGTGCGGTTGGTGAAGCTGACGTACGTCACGCGGCCGCCGTCCGCCGACGCGCTGACCTCGACACCGCGGAGCGGCACGCCGTCGGCGTCCGTGAGCGGCTTCGCGCTGCTTGTCGAGGGATCGAACACGAGGAGCTCCGCGTTGTCGCCGCCGGTCGTGACCTTCGTGAGTCCCGCGATGAGGAGCTCGTGCGCCGAGAGCCAGGCGACGGAGTCAACGGCAACGACGGTCGGCGCCGCCAGACGGATCTGGCGCACCCCGCCCGACGACGTCTCGTAGAGCCAGAGCAGGGGGCGCGCCCAGGTGCCGGCCACGCACGCGAGGCGCGTGCCGTCGGGCGACCACGCGAGCTGGAAGATCTTCGCGCCGACCGTCGTGGATAGTTCCTTGATGGTGCCGTCCGCGGCGATGGTGGCGAGCGTGTCGCCGCGCCGTCCGGCAGCGGCGGCGAGGTACTGCTGAGCTGCCGGGCCGGGCGACGCGCCGGAACCCGAGGCGATCGGCGTGGGCGTCGCCGCGTCGTCGTCGCCGTGGGAGCCGGACGGCAGGATGAAGAAGAAGATCGCGGCCGCGGCGGCCGCGGCGACGACCAGCACGATGAGGACGATGAGGACGATGAGCAGCGCCGGGCCGGGCCCCTTGCGGGGCGGTCCGCCG
>CAIOZS010000206.1 GCA_903862845.1 uncultured Thermoleophilia bacterium | reverse complement strand
GGCAGCGGCATGAGCTCGGGCGTCTCGGTGCAGGCGAAGCCGAACATCATGCCCTGGTCGCCGGCGCCCTGGGCGTCGCCATTCTGGATGCCTCGGCCGATGTCCGGCGACTGCTCGTCGATGGCCACCATGACGCCGCAGGTCTCGTAGTCGTAGCCGAAATCGGCGCTGGTGTAGCCGACGTCCTTGACCGTCTGGCGGACGATCTTGGGGATGTCGACGTAGCACTCCGTGGTGATCTCGCCGGCGACGAAGGCGAGGCCGGTGGTGACCAGCGTCTCGCAGGCTACGCGACCGTCGGGGTCCTCGGCGAGGATCGCGTCCGAGATCTGGTCGGCGAGCTTGTCGGGGTGTCCTTCGGTGACCGACTCCGACGTGAAAAGATGATTCCGCTTTTCCATCGTACCTCCTGAGAATATGCGCGCGCGGCGCCCTGCAGGTCGCGCGCCGGGCGCTCGCCGGCCACGCAGTTCACCCAATCGCCTCAGCCGCGGGACGGACCCGGCTTGCGCTTCGCCTTGCCGTCGTAGGTGCGGTTGTGCACCATCGATGTGGCTATGAAGTGCTTCTCCTTCATCGAGGCGGCGTCCATGCCGCCGCCGTATTCGTCCTGCGCCAGCTCGAGCTCCTGCGCCCAGCGCAGCATCTCGGGGTCGGCGGCGGCGTAGGCCCTGATGCGCACCGCCGTCTTGACGAGCACCAGCTTGGCGCCGTCGTAGTCGCCGCGGCGGTTGCGGCGCAGGGCGGCCGCCCGCGCCCGGGCGGCGAACAGCTTGGCGACCTCGCGGTCCACCTCGTGGTCGCGCGGCTGGCGGTCGTTCTCGCCCTGCCCCGCGTAGGTGAACCGCAGCTCCCGCGCCTCTCCGGCGAGCGCCCCGTCGCGGTCGGCGAGCGAGCAACGCAGGCGCAGAGTCTGCGCCTCACCCTGGGCAGGAAGCTCAACGCGCAGCACGGCGTCGAAGCGCTGCTCCGAGAGCAGCGAGCCGATGGCGAAGCGCTGCCGCGAGCCGTTGTGGCTCGCGAGCAGGTCGTTCAGCGAGCTCACCAGCACGCCCGCCGGAGCCTCGACCTCGAGGCGCACCTCGCGGGCCACGACCTCAAGCGCCTCGCCGACCTCACTGGCGAGGAAGTCGGGGATCTGGACGCCGCTGCTGATGTAGTAGAAGTTGCCGCCTCCGGCCGTCGCCATGGCCTCGAGGAGGTTCTCGTCGAAGTCGCGGCCCACACCGAAGGTGCTCGTCGCGATGCCGCGCGCGGCGAGCTCCTGCGCGTGGCGGACGAGCTCGCCCTGATCGGTGATGCCCCGGTTGGCCTGGCCGTCCGTGAGCAGCAGGCAGCGGCCGATGGCTTCGTCAGCCAGGGCCGCGGCGACCTGCTCGCAGCCGGTCAGCCAGCCGCCCGAGAGATCGGTCATGTTGCGCGGCTCGATGCCGCGCACAAGCTGCTCGGCCTCGCGTCTGGCGGCAGGCGTGGCGAGCGTGGACGGCACGACCACCTCGACCTCGCTGTCGAAGACGACGACGGCGAAGCGGTCGCTCTCGCGCAGGCTGCGGATGCCGGTGAGCACGCCCTCTCGGGCGAGATCGATCTTCTCGCCGCTCATCGAGCCCGAACGGTCGAGCACGAAGGCCAGGTTGACCGGCCGGCGGTCCGTGCTCGGCGGCGCCGCCGGCGCCTCGATGCGGGCGAGCACGTAGCGCACGCTGCCGCCGGTGGAGCGAATGAGGCCGCGGTCGGCCCTGAGGTCAAGGTTCGTCATGGAGCATCCCTTCCGAAGATGTCTTTCGCGGCCGCGAGCAGTCGTTCGAGCTCGCGGTGCTGACTGCGCGGCAGCGGACGCCGCACGTGCAGCTCGATGTCGGGCGTCAGGGCGATGTGCTGCCAGGTGGAATAGCGATGCGCTCCGGGCGGCGACGCCGGTGAGCTGCTGCGCAGCGACGCGTCGTGCAGAGCGCCAAACTGCTGCAGGCGCGCCGCTGTGGGATCGGACGCGCGCGCCCTGCGGATGTAATCGAGCGCCGACGACGAGTCGGCCGGCGGCGAGAGCGGCGCCTGCGCGCCATCCAGATCGGCGAGCGAGCTGCGCACGGCCGCTTCGTCCATCACGCCGAGCAGGCCGCGGATCTTCTCCAGCGTCTCGCCGCGGTCCTGCAGCATGCGGATGAGCAGCAGACGATCGAGGTGCTCGTCGCCGTACGACGCCTTCGGCCCCTTCCCGTGCGGCCGCGGCAAGAGGTGCTCCTGGATGTAATAGCGGATCGTCCTGGGCGGTATGCCCGACAACGCGCTCAACTCGCTGAGGTCGTACTGCGCCGCCATCCGCTACTCCCTTTCGCCGGGCCGCACGATCACGAACTTGACGTGCTGTCATGGGCAAATCATAACAGTTGCCAGTGGTATATGGCAAGTACTGCCGCGGCAAACCGATCGAGGGCCGCGACGAGGAGCGCGAAGTCACTCGAGAAGCGCAGCGCCCTGCGGTGCCGAGAGGAGCGGAGTCTTCAGCACCCTCTGGGGACCCTTCCCTGTCGCCCGCGTGGGCTGCTCGCCGCGGAGCACTCCGACGTCGCCGGCCTCCTCTGAGCCACTTGCGTCTTGCCGACTTCCGCAGCAGCAGGGCTGCGCGCGGCTATCCACAGCGCAGGGGCGCGACCGGGCCGCTTGCCCGGCGCCAGGTGCGAGACGCGCCGAGGCACCCGGCCATCACCGCCTGGCCCGCCGTCGGCGGAGCGTCCTGCTCGTCGATCTTGCTGGTCAATCGCTCGACGTCCCTCTCGAGGCTCATGGCGTCCCTCCTTGTGCTCGTTTTCAGGCCGCGACCTCAAAGCCCGCAATCGCGGCCCTCACGGCCGCCACGTACTCCGGCGCGTTCGCGGGTACCACCCCGCGGAGCAGGTAGACGCGCTGCGGGGCGCACACCCATACGTAGCGCTGCACGAGGACCCGGTCCCCCCAGGGGTGAGTGAAGTCGAGGCTGGCCGCCGGCAGCCCGGCGACCTGCAGCGTGTCCCACTTCACCGGCACGCCGTGGGTCTTCTCGAGGCGCGTCGCATGGAAGCGGACCGCGTCGAGCAGTGCGGCGCCCGGGCCCTCCGCGTCCCAAGCCGGCTCACCGAAGAGGCTCGCCTGCTCGTACACGAGCAGCCACGCCGAGGGTGCGAGGGCGCGGTCGTCCCAGAAGCGCCAGACCGCCGGTGAGAGCGCCACCTTGAGCGTCCCCTCCCAGCAGTCCGGCCCGGAGTCGACGTTCTCCATCCCCGGCATCTGCACGGCTCCGTCGCCGGGGAAGGGCCTGAGCAGCAGGCCGTTGAACGTGAGCCTGTACTCCTCGTCCTCCGGCGCCCAGCTCTCGCGCGCCTCGCCGCCGAGGCGCGCGAGGAGCACGGGCAAGCGCCGTGCGAAGGCGTCGCACGCCGCCGCCTGCGACTCGGCCTGCCCGTAGCAGGCGTACTCGCCAAGGCGCGCCCAGGCCGCCTGTGGGTACCGCTCGGCGAGCTCCGCGGCCGTCACGCCGGCCTCTGCGCAGCGGCTCACAAGCTCCGAACCCAGCCAGCCGAAGCGGCGCGCGGCGCCTCCCATCAGCGCCTGCACCTCATCGCTCTGCCGGCGCAGCTCGCGCCCCTGCATGCGCACGCCCAGCCAGCTCGTCTGCTGAGCCTGCAGCATCATCTCGAGGCCGCGCTTCTCGGCGCAGTGGATCACGAAGGCGTCCCCGAGGATCGGCAGCACGAGCTCCTCGTCGCTGCACTCGCTGAGGTCCCCGGCGTGCGGGACCTCCACGGGCAGATCCTTTTCCGCGAGCCCGAGGGTGGTCGCCCAGGGCTCCCCGAGCAGGGCGTCCGCGCCGCACAGCGGGCAGAAGGGCGCGGCCTCGTCGATCCGTGCCTCGCAGGCTCTGCAGATCATCACAGCACCTCCAGCTCGATGAGCACATTCGACAGGTTGTTGAGCGCGCGGTCCCACGCCTTGAGTCCACGCACGACGTTGGCGGAGCTGCCATCGCCGGCGATGGTCCTTGCCACGCACTCTCCGTAGATCCCGATGTTGCTCTGCAGTGCATCGAACTGACGTTCCAGTCGCGCCACCGCGCCCCCGGCGACCGGGACGGCCAACCACTGACTGTGCAGCTTGGCGTAGTCATTCGAGGCGTGCCGAATGAGCTCGGTCGCCCGCAGCCAGTTGCCGTTGCCGTTGGCCGTGGCGGCCGCAGAAGCCGTGTCGGCGACGTGCACGGCGACGTCCACGTGATTGCTGATGAACGTGATGGCGCGGTGCTGGCTGGCGCTGTAGGCCAAAGCCGCATCGGTGGCGACCGCGCAAGCCATCAGGCTTGCCGTCAGAAGCAGAGCGAGGGTGAGCAGGTGCTTGTTCATGAGATCCTCCTGAAGAATCAGAGTCATTGGTCACACGGGTGCGGCGCAGTCCCTGCGCCGCGGCTCCGGACGCCTCACACGTCGCGGCGCGCTCTGCAGGCGGAGCGGCGGGGTACTTCCAGGTACCGCGCCTTGCGTCCGGGGGGCGTTCGCGGTGCCCGTGGGGATTCCCAAGCCCAGTGGAACCGCCCCGCCTGCAACTGTGGAAACGCCGCGAGGCGTTCCCGAAACTTCGTCTTGCGTGTCGCGGGCAATGCACCGCGACTCTCTGTCTCCCATCCGTCCGGTGTGTCTGAGCATCCGCCACGTGTCCCTGTAGCGCGGAGGGGTTCTGCATCGGGCAGAACCCCGGCTCCCGGTGCCCCGCTCTCACGCCGCGCGAGGCTTTCGGTGTAGGCCGCTTATGTCCCCGTCGCGGCGCCGGTCGAGTCACAGGCGGAGGAGCGAATCCCCTTCCGCTCGCGCGTTTGCCGGCGCGGCGTGCGGGTAGAGCGGGTCTGCGAGGCGTGACCTCCACTCATGCACTCTTTTTTGACGCATCTGACTTGAAAGACCGCTGATTTTTATTGTTCGTATCACTTCTGGTTTGACCTCAAGCGGTCTTGCCTTAATGATCTCGCTCCTTCCTCCGGTTCCCTTACCATTCACTCGTGGGCGTCGCGAAAGAGCGTCAATAACCCTCCATTACAGCGATTTGTACTCGCTTCTGACTGGGTGATGGACTTCTCATGGCTCAGTGACGCCGCTGCGGAGAAACCGGTTCACTCAGCGACCAGACGATCTATTTATTGCGGTACTACAGACCGTAATAATACACCAAGAAGTGTGGTTGTCAATACCGTAAATCACGACTATGATGAACGCGTGGATGCGCCCTACGACATCAGCGAGTACCCGCCGTTCGCCGTCACGGTCGACCTGGTCGTCTTCACCATCCGCCGCGACGAACGCGATGAGCTGCAGCTCTGCGCAGCGCTCGTGCGGCGCGCCGGCGAGCCCTTCGCGGGTGACTGGGCGCTGCCCGGCGGCTTTGTGCAGCGCGATCCCAAGGGCAGGCAGGAGGATTTGCTCGAGGCAGCAAAGCGCGAGCTCGCCGAAGAGACGGGCCTGAACACGCGCTCAGCGGCCCTCTACCTGGACCAGTTGCGCGCCTACGGCGAGCCCAAGCGCGACCCGCGCGGCAACGTGGTCACGGTCGCCTACGTGGGCGTGGTCCCGTTTGCTCTGGCCGCCGCCAATGAACCTCAGCAGGCGCTCCGCCCCGGCGGCGACGCCGCCGGGGCGGAGTGGACGCCCGTCGGGCAGGCGCTCGCCGGCGAGCTGGCTTTTGACCACTCGCAGATACTCGGCGACGCCGTGACGCGGGTTCGCGAGCTCATCCAGACCACGAGCCTGGCGCTTGCGTTTCTTCAAGAGCCCTTCACGATCGCCGAGCTCCGCCAGGCATACGAGGTGGTCTGGGGGCTGCGGCCCAACGGGCTCGACTCGAGCAACTTCCACTCTCGCGTGCTGAAGATGCCGAGCTTCGTCGAGGAGCTGACCGTCGAGCCGTCCGCGCGTGGGCTGGCCGGCCGTGGGCTGGCCCGAGAGTCTCGGCCAGGCACTGCGGCGCACGGCAGCGCGGAGTCCGCGACGACGTCCGACGACAGCTTCGGGGCCTTGACGCCTTCTCGCGGCCGCCCGGCCACCCGGTACTTTCGGCGCGGCTACCGCATTCGCGAACACGGGCTTGCCGCGCTGCTCGAAAGGCCGATCACCAGGCCAAAGGGCGTCCCGCAGGATTCGCTCTTCTAGCCATCTCGGCGCGCAGCGCCTGAACGCCGCCGGAAGGCGATCATAGTGCCAGATGTGGACGGCAGGGCTCTCGTGCTGAAGCCGAAGGTCTTCGAGCGACGGGTTTCCGAAGAGGCGGACCATCGGTCCGCCCCCAGCCGAGGCCGGCAGGCAACGCCGCGAGGCATCAGGCGGGCCACTCGCTGAGCACAGACCCGCCCCCCATCGACTTCTCCCTGTGGCTGCGCCAGGTGCAGGCTGCCCTCGCGGAGGAGCAGCCGGCCGAGGTGCCGTGCGGCGACTGCAACGCCTGCTGCCGCACGGCGCACGTCATCCACGTGCGAACGGAAGAGAAGCGCACGCGCACGCGGATCCCTCGCAAGGCCCTGCTGCCGGCCCTCGGTCTGCCGCCCGGCAACCTCGTGATCGGCTACGACCAAGCAGGATGCTGCCCCCTGCTCGTCGACGGCCGCTGCACCATCTACGAGGACCGGCCGCTGGCATGCCGCACCTTCGACTGCAGGATCTACGCCGCCGCCGACATCGCTGCGGACAGGGCGGCGATCGCCCGCCAGGTCGAGCGCTGGAGGTTCGCTCATCCGTCACAGGACGACCGCGACCGCCATGCGGCGGTGATGGCCGCCGCCCGCCACATTCGGCAGCACTCCGAGTGCCTGGCGAGCGCGGCCGCACGCCGTGACCCGCTGCGGGTGGCCGTGCTCGCGATCGCCGTCCACGAGGCGTTCCTTCAAGGCGGGACTCGCGCGTCCGGACGGGAGTCGTCTGACCGCGCCGTAGCCCGTGCCGTCGTGGCTGCCAACGAGAAGCTGTTCGGCGACTGCTGACGGCATCACACCATCCTCAGTTCAGCTGAACGCTGGTGTGCGAGCAGGCCCTCGACGCCGGCAAGATGAGCGCAGTGCGCGGCAAGCCGCGTGGAACCCTCGGCAGTCAGCGTCTGGATGGACAGCGTCTTGAGGAACGTCCCGACCCACAGTCCGTTCATGAACTTGGCCGAATGCATCGTCGGCAGGGTGTGGTTGGTGCCGGAGACGTAGTCGCCGTAGGCCACGGGCGCGTAGAAGCCCACGAAGAGCGAACCGTAGTTGGAGAGCTGTGCCACGACTGCGTCGTCGCGCTCGGTCATGACCTGGAGGTGCTCTGGGGCGAAGTCCTCGGAGACGGCGACGGCCTCCTCCAGTGAGTCGACCAGGATGATGCGGCCGTTATCGATCCACGTGCGCAGCGCGAGCTCTCCGGTGCCGAGCGTCCTGCACTCGAGCGGGATCGCATCGAGCACCGCCTGGGCGAGCCCCTGGCTCGTGGTCACCAGCCACGCGATCGAGCTGGGATCGTGTTCGCACGTCGCCAGAAGGTCGACGGCGACGCAGCGCGGGTCGGCGGAGCCGTCGGCGATGATGAGGACCTCGCTGGGCCCAGCCAGCATGTCGATGCCGACGCGGCCGGAGACTTGGCGCTTGGCCTCTGTCACGAACGTGTTGCCGGGACCGACGATGAGGTCGACGGCGGGAACCGATTCTGTCCCGCATGCGAATGCAGCGATCGCCTGAGCACCGCCCATGCAAAAGACCTCATCGACACCCGCGATGTCGAGGCCCACGAGCACGGCGGGATGGATGCCATCGAAGCCCTGCGAGGGCGGTGAACAGGCAGCCACGTGGCCAACGCCCGCGACCCTGGCAGGGATGACCGCATGAAGGGCGGTGGACGGAAGCGGATAGCGCCCCGCCGGCACGTAGGCGCCCACTGAACGGACGGGAATGAGCCGGTGCCCCAGCGTGACGCCCGGCAGCGTCTCGCACTCAAGCGCGCGAAAGCACGTCAGTTGCCTGGAGGCAAAGCTCCGCAGTTGCTCGGCTGCGAACTCCAGGCTTTCGACGGTCTGGCGCTCCACCCTGTCGTAGGCATCTTTGAGCGCCTGCGGCGGCACCTTAAGAGACTCGAGCTCGACGCCGTCGAACTTCCTCGTCAGCGCCAGAACTGCGGCGTCGCCGCCGGCCCGGACATCGGCGATGAGGCTGGCGACCAGCTCAGTCACCGCGACCGCGTCGGCGCCGGTCTTGCCGGTTTCCTTGACGATATGCATCGCTCCCACTCCCTCCCGAGGTGACCGGTCGAACCGCCTCGTTCTCACGAAGCGTCAGCGTCCCGCAGCGACGGCGCGCTCACGGCAGCGCGACCGGCTCCCTGTCCGACAGTCGCAGCCAGGACTCATAGCCGGCGGCTTGTGCCCATGCGCGCGCCTCAGCGAAGTGCGCGCCGACCTCGGCGGCGCGATGCGCGTCGGAACCGAAGGTGAGGGCGATGCCCTCCGCGCGCGCGCGCCTCAGCAGGCTCGCTGCCGGATACATCTCGGTCACGGGATGCCGCTCGAGCCCCGAGGTGTTGATCTCGATCGCCATGCCGGCCGCGGCGATGGCCTGGAGCGCGGTGCGTTCGAGTGCGCTCACGTCCGCTGAGGGGCGCAGGCCCCACTTCTTGGGCAGGTCCAGGTGGGCGACGACATCGAAGGCGCCGGTCTGCGCCGCCTCGGTGAGCGTCTCGTAGTAGCGCCGCCAGACGTGGTCCACGTCGCGCCAGCCGTCGGCTTCGAGGTGTCGCGCCTCGTCGAAGCTGAAGCCGTCGACGAAATGGACCGCGCAGAGGGCGTAATCGAAGGGAAACGAGGTCAGCAGCGCGAGCGTCTCCTCAGCGGCCTCGGGCAGGTAGTCGGCCTCGATGCCGCAGAGGAGGCGCAGCTCGGGGTAGCAAGCCGCGGTCTCGCGCACGGCCGCCACGTACTCCTCGACGCGGTCACGGCTGCAGCAGGCGTCGTCTGCAAGGCAGACCGGGGTGAAGTGCTCGGCGAAGCCGAGCTCAGGAAGACCGAGCTCGAGGGCGTGCTCGACGCAGGCAGCGAGCTCGTCGCAGCCGTCGGAGAAGAGCGTGTGGACGTGGTAGTCGCCGATGCGCATGGGCGTCACTGTGGGGCGCTCAGCTGAGCGCCGTCCCAGGTCGCCGGCGGAGGTCAGCATGGCAGCCGCACGGGGATGCCCTGCTCCAGCAGCAGATGCTTGAGACGACGGATCGAGCCCAAGCCATAGTGAAACACCGATGCCGCCAGGGCGGCATCGGCGCGCCCCTCTCGAAACACGCAGGCAAAGTGCTCCGCGCCGCCGGCGCCGCCGGAAGCGATCACGGGGATGCGCACGGCGACCGACACGCGGGCCGTAAGCTCGCAGTCGAAGCCCGCCTTCGTGCCGTCGCGGTCCATTGAGGTCAGGAGGATCTCGCCGGCGCCGCGCTCCTTTGCCTCCCTGACCCAGGCAAGCACGTCCCTGCCCGTGGGCCGGCTGCCGCTCGCGCTCCACACGTCCCAGGAGCTGCCGTCGCGGCGCCGCTTGGCATCGACGGCAACCACAACGGCTTGCGAACCGAAGCGCGTCGCGATTGCCTCGATGAGGTGCGGGTTCTCGAGCGCCGCCGAGTTCACGGCGACCTTGTCGGCGCCCGCTTCGATCACCGCGGCGGCCTGCGCCAGTGAGGCGATGCCGCCGCCCACGGTGAAGGGGATGAAGAGCTCGCGCCCGGCGCGCCGCACGACCTCGAGCGCGGTCCTCCGCCCTCTGCGCGTCGCCGAGATGTCAAGCAGGACGATCTCATCAGCTCCCGCCGCGCTGTGGCGCTGAGCCAGCTCGACCGGGTCTCCCGCATCACGCAGGTCGCGAAAGGAGACGCCCTTGACGACGCGTCCGGCGTCGACATCGAGACAGGCGATGATGCGCTTGCTCAGCATGTACAGAAGTTCTCGAGGATGGCGAGCCCGGCGTCCCCGGACTTCTCTGGATGAAACTGCACCGCGAACAGGTTGCCGCGCTCGAGCGCCGCCGTGTGTGGGGCGCCGTAGCTGCACCTCGCGACGGTCTCCTTGACCAAAGGCGCCGCGTAGCCATGGGTGAAGTAGACGAACACGCCCGAAGAGAGACCGGCCAGCAGACGGCTCGTGCCGCCGATCTCCAGTTGGTCCCAGCCCACATGCGGGGACTTCACGGTGACGGGAAACGCTTGACAGCGTCCACGAAAGACGGCGAGCCCGGAGAGCTCGGGAGCCTCGTCGGAGGACTCAAAGAGCCACTGCATGCCAAGACAGATGCCGAGAACGGGCGTGCCCTGCGCGATCTCGCGCTCCAGAGCCGCCCCCAGGCCCGTGGACGCGAAGGCCTCTGTCGCGCGGAAGTGGCCCACGCCGGGGACGATGATGCGCTCCGCCCGCTCGAGCGCAGCGGAATCCGCGGTCACGCTGCACTCGCGGCCGATGTGCTCCAGGGCGCGCTTCACCGAAGTGACGTTGCCGGCGCCATAGTCGACGATGGCGATCACAGCAATCCCTTGGTGGTCGGCAAGCTGCCCCGCAAGTGCGGGTCCCGCCGGCAGGCCGCACCCAAGGCGCGCGCGAAGGCCTTGAAGAGCGCCTCGATCTTGTGGTGAGCGGAGCGCCCGTAAAGCACGCGCACATGGACGTTGGCGCGCGCCCCGCGGGCAAAGCCTTCGAAGAAATCGGTGACCAAGGTGCTCTGCAGGTCACCGACGAGCTTCGCCCGGAGCTTCGTCTCCACGACCGCCGCGCTGCGCCCACCAAAGTCGACCGCGGCCAAAGCGAGAGTCTCGTCCATGGGCATCAGGAAGCTGCCCGCACGCGCGATCCCTTGCTTGCTGCCGAGAGCCTCTCCGAAGGCTTCGCCCAGGGCGATGCCGACGTCTTCCACGGTGTGGTGCTGATCGACGTCGAGGTCGCCGCCGGCCCGCAGGTCGAGATCGAATCCGCCATGGCGGGCGACGAGCTCGAGCATGTGGTCGAAGAAGCGGATCCCCGTTGACACCTGGTAGCAGCCGCGACCGTCGAGTGTGAGCGCCAGCGAGATGCTCGTCTCTGAGGTCTGCCTCTCGAGGCGCGCCGCTCTGACAAGGGCAGTGTCGCGGGTGAGCCCCATCAGCCCACCACTTTGTTGAGGGGGTACTCGACGATGCCCTCGGCCTTCGCCGCTTTCAGTTGCGGGAGGATCTCCCAGGCCCGCGCCTCTTCGATCACCGTGTTCACAGCGACCCAGGCCGCGTCACTGAGAGCCGCGACGGTGGGCTTGTTCAGCGCGGGCAGCACGGCCAGCACGCCGTCGAGGTCGTCGCGGCGCACGTTGAGCATCAGGCCGACGCGGCCGCGGGCCTCGAGAGCCCCGCGCAGCATCAGCGCGAGGTTGCGGATCTTGGCGCGCTTGCGAGGCTCCTGCCAAGACGCCGTGTTGGCGATGAGCTGCGTGTTGGACTCAAGCACCGTGTCGAGGATGCGCAGGCTGTGCGCGCGCAGCGAGCTGCCCGTCTCGGTGACCTCTACGATGGCGTCGGCGAGCTCGGGCGGCTTGATCTCCGTCGCGCCCCACGAGAACTCCACGTTCACAGGCACGCCCTTGCCCTCGAAGTAGCTGCGCGTGACCCCGACCAGCTCGGTGGCGACGGTGCAGCCGGCAAGGTCTTCAGGCCGGCAATAGGGCGCGTCCTTGGGGGCAGCCAGGACCCAGCGCACCGTGCCGCGGCTCTGCTTGGCGTAGACAAGGGCAGCGACGCTCTTCACGTCCAGGCCACTCTCGAGGACCCAGTCGCGCCCGGTGAGTCCCGCGTCGAGCACGCCGTGGGCGACGTAGCGGGCCATCTCCTGGGCGCGGATGAGCAGGCACTCGATCTCGGCGTCGCTCGTGCCGGCGAAGTACGATCTGCCGCTCAGGTAGACGTCGAGGCCCGCACACGAGAGTAGCTTGAGGGTCGACTCCTGGAGACTGCCTTTGGGGATCCCGAGTCGCAGCTTCACGGTCGGGCTCCCTGAGTCTCCGCGCTCTGCAGCTCGATGCTCTCCGTGAAGCACGACGCCGTGCCGTTGTGACAGATGCTGCCGTCACCCAGCACGCGCACGCGCACCAGCAACGCATCGCGGTCGCAGTCGGTGGTGATCGAGGTCACCACGGCGAAGTTGCCGGAGGTCTCGCCCTTCGTCCAGAGCCGCTCCCGGGTGCGGCTCAAAAACGTGACGCGGCCGGTCCGCAGAGTCTTCTCGAGGGCGGAGCGGTTCATGAACCCCACCATGAGGACCGCGTCGCTGTCGGCGTCTTGCAGGACGGCCGGAATCAGGCGGTGGTGCTTCTCGAAGTCGAGGTCGAGGTAGCTCATGGGCTTCTTGTCCCTTTCGCATCGGATGTGGGCAATAAAAAAGCCCGCTTCAGCTTGTCGCTTCAGCGGGCTTGACCTGGAATATGAGTGCTGGTCTCTAGGTGCGCAGCTCCGCCGACGTGTGGGTCACGTGATGATGGTGGTGGCGCCGTTTGTGGGTCAGCGAAGACATGCGCCAGCAACTATTCAGGAAGTCGGCGCCGGTGTCAATGGTGGGCGAGCCGCGCGTCGCTATCCCCTCAGCTTCCACGGCGCAGAGCCACTACCGCCGACACAGGTCGGCGTGGTGGTCATGGTTGTTAGCTGA
Source organism: uncultured Thermoleophilia bacterium (assembly GCA_903862845.1). Taxonomy (GTDB): domain Bacteria; phylum Actinomycetota; class Thermoleophilia; order UBA2241; family UBA2241; genus CAIXSE01. The sequence continues at coordinate 4,257 of CAIOZS010000206.1, read as the reverse complement.
ACAGTAGTGGAGCCTGCAACTGCTCGCCCAGCTCACGCAGATGCGGTAGCAGCTCCTCGTGGAGGAAGTTCGCCGAGCTCGGTGTGGCACCTGAGCATGTACCTGTCGAACTGCGGGACAGTGAAAGCTGCGTACCCGTGGCCCGGCGTGTACAGCAGCCCTTTGTCGATCAGCCTCGAGCGGAGCGGGCCGGCTTGCTCTACGGTCCGCTGGATGCGCCGCGCGACTTCGCTCGCGCGGTGCGGTTGCGGCCCCAGCTCTGCCATGGCGTAGAGGTATCTGAGCTCGAGCTCCGTGGTGCGCTCCACGCGCACGCGAAAGAAGCTCTCGTCGAGCCCAGCCTCGACCAGGGGCAGCACCGACCTCACGTCACCCAAGGTCACCGAAGAGACCGAGGTCTCGTCCCAGACGATCCTGCCGTACTCCTGCAGGAAGTAGGGATAGCCCTGGGTGTACGAGACCATGAAAGCGATGGCATCCGCCTCGAGCTCGACGCCCAGATCCCGGGCGGGCAGAACAAGGGCGTCCCGCGCGTCGCTCGCGTTCAGCTCGGCGATCTGCGGAAAGCGGAAGAGCCGCTCACTGTACGACTTGGCTTCGCCGGCCAGGCGAGGGATCTGGGGTAGACCGGCGCCGACGAGCGTGATCGGCAGGGAGCGGCGGGTGCACTTGTGCAAGGCGACGATGAGAGCCTCGAGATCCGCAGGCCGCAGGAACTGGATCTCGTCGATGAGAAAGACGACGCCGACGCCGCGATCCTGGGCGGCTTCGCCGATCGCGACGAACAGGTCGGTCAGATCCTCCGGTAGCGCGCCGCTGTCTCCGCTGCCTGCGAGTGCATCGATGTCGAGGCCGGCGGTCATCGCGCCATCGGGATTGAAGGTGACGGTGAACGACTTGAGGACGGATGCGGCCCTCAGCACGCGGTCCGTCCACTTGGCCTTGGGCGCGATCTGCAGCAGTGCCCGGCGCACGTGCGCCGCCATCTTTGGGGCAAAGGCGGCGGTCTTCTCGACCTCCCACTCGACCGTGGCCCAGTCGCGAGACTCGGCCTTCTCGCGGAACACGTCGAGCAGCACCGTCTTGCCGACTCCCCTGAGCCCCGTGACGATCATGGACTGCTCGACGTGGCCGTTCTCGAGACGCTCCAGCAGGATGTCGAAGGACTCGATCTGCTTGTCTCGTCCGACGAGCGCCGGGGGCTTCGTGCCGGCGCCGGGGGCGTAGGGGTTCTTGCGTGGGTCCATGGAGATCCTTTTCAGACTAGACAGACCTTATCAGAGAGCGATAAGTCGTGTCTAGTCTGTAAAGAGGCGCTGTTTCCGAAACGGCTCCGCCGTACCGCGGGCGCGCGAGGGCAAATGCGCGCGGGGCGATCAAGGTCGCCGAGCAGACCGTTCTCACCCGCTCACTCGGCAGCGGCGCTAGCTCTGGACTGGCTCACAAAGGTCATGCCGACCGCCACTTGAACCGTGCCCTTGAGATTGGCAGGCCGTGCACGTCTCGCCAGCCAGTGAGATCCGACCTTGCTTCGGAGTGGTCCTCAGACCTGACTCTCAGAAGAGGCCAAGGTGCGTGGAAACCGGATGGAACGGGACTTCACCTCACCTTGCCGTAGGAGCGCAGTGCGGCGATCAGGAACGGCAGACCAAGCACGAAGAGTACGATGCCGATGATGAAGGTGGGCCGCGTGCCCAAATGGGTGCTACTTGAGAGCAGCGCGTGTGCGAGGGCGATGATCCCCGTCACCGTGAGGATGGTGCCCACGCGCAGATTGTTGGTCTTCGACAGTCTTCTCATCCAGCCTCCCGTCGCCCCCGAGATCACTGTGCTTTCATGGTTCCCGCTGTCATCTCTTTGACCTCCCCGCACGCCATCCCGGCGATGCAGGAAGAAGCGGCGGCGCTGATCGCGGGGCTGGTGTTCGAAGGGGAGTGGGCCCCATTACTCTCCTTGCCGCAGTGCGCGAACCGAACCGTCCATAGCCGGCCCGAGCAGGCCGCGCAGCGCGTCGGTGTACGCCTCGAGTGCCGCGCGACCGCGGCTGGTCAGCGCCACCGAGGTCCGCCCCGCGGTCCCGCTGCCGGTCTTCTCGCTGGTGAGGTAGCCGGCATCCTCAAGCCTGCGCAGATGCGTGATCAGGTTGCCGGGCGTCAGCCCGATCATGTCCTGCAGGCGCGCGAAGGAGAGCGTGTCGCCGTCGCGCAGCGCCGCCAACGTCACGACGATCCGTAGCCGCGATGGGACGTGGATCAGCGGATCGAGCGCGTCGGCGGTCATGCCCGCACCATCATGCGCGACGACGCAGCCAGACCTGAGCGGCGGCATGACCGAGGAGCGCGATGCAGCAGCCCACGCCGGCGAACGCCCACACCCAGGCCGGTCCCGCGAATGCGCTCCCGGCGCCGACGGCGACAAAGCCGAGTGCGACGCCGAGATTCGGCCAGTCTTCCCGTGCGGCCGCAATGGCCGCCCCGAACGCGCCGAGGACGATCAGCGGCGCCGTAGGCCCGCTCCCCCCGCAGGGCGCGCCCGCCGAGGCCGGTGGTCGCACGCCTGAGGACCGTGCCGCCCGCGATCGACATGACGATCACGAGTGCGTACACCACCGCGATGGCCGCGAGGCTCGGACCCCCGCACGGGTGCTGCCCGCGCACCGAGAACCAAACCACGCCGTAGATGACGAGAATGACCGCCGCTCCGATCAGCGAGAGCAGCGGCTTCTTGACCTCGAACTGGCGCTGCGCCTGCCTTCCGGTTTGCTCGAGGAGCGCCGCCGCCGCCGCCTTGAGAGCGAGCCCGCCCTCGTCGGCTGGCGCGGTCTCGTTCGCGTCGCGGGTCCCGTTCATCTCGCTCTCTCGCAGATGACTTTGTACCGCAGAGTCTCGACCGCTTGCAGGACGAAGTCAAGGAACTGCCGCGCGCTCAGTAGCGACCCTTGGTCATGCGGCTGGCGCCCGCTTCAGTAGGTCGCCTTGCGCCCGATACCCACGACGCCACAGACCGGACACGCTCTGAGCGCCGGCAGGGCAGGTCGTGGCGCACGCCTTCGGTTCACCCAACGTCACCTTGCCGGTGCGTTCCGTTCGGGTATGCTGGATTCAAAGGTTCCACCCCGGCGACAAGAGGCCATGGGCCTCTTCCGAAAGGATAGCTGGGGTGGTCGCGTTTCTGAGGTCAGCCCAGCGACGTCACCCGGCGTGCACGAGGCGGGCTTCGACCCAGGCGACACCAGCGTCGGCCATGATGCGGTACGAGCGATCGTCTGCACGCTCCCACTTGCGGTACGCGGCCCAAGCGCAGTAGTCCGCCACCTGCAGGTTCACGTCCGCGCGCGACGCGTGATGCAGGATGCGGTAGGTCGCGCCCGCCGGACTACATGCTTTCAGCGTCGTCCTCACGGCCTTGCGCACGGCAGCCCCGCCGCTGCGCACGGGCAGAGAGTCGGTGATGGCGATGATGTGTGCGCAAGCGGCCGGCGCGCGCGCATCCAAGGTCTCTCGGGTGAGCAGATCGAACGCAGCCGAGTAGAGCCCTTCCGGGGTCTGCAGTCCGGGGCCAAGCGTGGCCTGGCGCGCTACGACGCAGACCACCCGCATCCCACCGACATGGGCTGCAAGACAACGAAATACACGATCGCGGACCGCTTGGCGATCTTCGGAGGCGTGGAAGTGCTCGAGGTCGAGGCCCTGCTCGAGGAAGTCGTACTTGACGTCCAGGAGACCGGGCAGATGCGTGAACGGCCGCCGCATGAGCACCCCGCACAGCGGGAAATGGCGCGTGCCGCTGCGGCCGAAGTCGAAGTTGCCGGACTCGTCGATGTACAGGTAGAGCGTGCCGCTCGCAGGGCCTGATGTCGAGTGCATGATCAAGCGAGCGTAGCAGCGGCCGTGTCTGAGCGGGAGAGTGACAATGGCCGGACAGAAGGAGCCGTCTCTCACCGACCTGCCACCGCTGAGGCCGTGGTGGGGGCCCCAGGATCAGCCCCGGCTACGCCTCGAAGATCATCGGCCTCCGCGTAGCCGCCCCTGACTCAGCCAGTGACGCCGGAGGCCTGGTCCGGGGGACGAAGAGAGGCTTTTCAGAAGTTCCGGCAGCGTCACGTCCATCGCCCGCGCCAGCTTCCGCAGAGTCTCGAGCCTCGGGTCGCGACGACCATTCTCAAGCCTGCTCAGCGACTCCTGAGCCACGCCGCTGCGCGCGGAGACCTGCTGCTGACTGAGGCCGGACTTCTCTCTGAGGCGACGCAGCCGAGCT
>CAIOZS010000205.1 GCA_903862845.1 uncultured Thermoleophilia bacterium | reverse complement strand
GGGCGCCGGCGCCGCGGGGACGCGGCGGCGCTCACATTGGACATTCTGGCGCGCATCACGGCCATTCTGCGGCAGATTATTCGTCATTCGTCTTGACTGAGTGAACTATTCGCTGAATACTGGAGCGGTCTGGCCTCGTCGATGGAAGGAAGCCATGGACTCCCTCGACCGTGACGTCCTGCTGGCCCTGCAGTCGGACGGGCGCAAGTCGAACCTCGCGCTGGCGCGCTCCCTCGACCTGTCGCCGTCCGCGATGCTCGGCCGCGTGCGGCGCCTCGAACGCAACGGTGCCATCCGCGGGTATCGCGCCATCATCGACCCCACGGCACTGGGGATCACGGTGCGCGCTTTCGTCGTCGCCCGTCTCCGGGAGCACAGCGAGCGCTCCATCATGGAGTTCGAGAAGGGCATCCAGCACGTGCCCGGCGTGCGCGCCTGCTATCACGTCACGGGCCAGTTCGACATGGTCGTGGAGCTGGCCCTGCGCGATCTCGACCACCTTGGCCAGCTGATCAGGGTCGACATCGCGCGCATCCCCGGCGTCATGAATCTCGAGACCATGCTGATCATGGCCGAACCGATCGCCGACGAAGGCTGGCCCGACGTCCTCAAAGCGTAGACACCCGTCGGCGCCGCAGTCGCGCGCCGTCTGACTCCAACCGCCCCAGGAGGCATACCATGCCGAAGAAAGGCGTCCTCGAGCTTCACGAGATGAAGCGTGCTGGGCAGAAGATCGCCTGGCTGACCGCCTACGACTACCCCACCGCCACCTTCGAGGAGGCCGCCGGCGTCGACATGATCCTCGTCGGGGACTCTCTGGGGATGTGCGTCTACGGCTATCCGGGCACGGTGCCCGTGACCATGGACCAGTGCATCGTGCACAGTGAGGCCGTGCGCCGCGCGGCGCCGAGGACCTTCGTCGTCGGCGACATGCCCTTCATGAGCTACCAGATCTCCGACGAAGAGGCGGTGCGCAACGCCGGCCGCTTCCTCAAGGAAGCCGGCGTCGACGCCATCAAGCTCGAGGGCGGCGTGTCCGTGATCAGCCGCGTCAAGGCGATCCTCGCTGCCGGCATCGTCGTCTGCGGCCACATAGGCCTCACGCCGCAGAGCTCGGGGCAGCTCGGCGGCCACAAGGCCCAGGGCCGCACCCTCGAGTCGGCCAAGCTCGTGGTAGAAGACGCCCGTGCCCTCTACGCGGCGGGCATCCAGCTCCTGCTCGTCGAAGCCGTGCCCCCCGAGGTCGCGGCTTTCATCGCCGCCGAGCTGCCGATCCCGGTGCTCGGCATCGGCGCCGGCGCCGAGGTCGACGGTCAGCTGCTCATCGTCAGCGACGTGCTCGGCACCTTCCAGGCCTTCACGCCCAAGTTCGTGAAGAAGTACGCGGACCTCGCCGACGTGTCCACGGCGGCGCTCACCGAGTACGTCAAGGATGTGCGCGCCGCGGCCTTCCCCGAGGAAGCGCACTGCTACCACATGCTGGACGGCGAGCACGAGAAGTTCGCCGCCTTCACCGACAAGTGAACCTCGTCGCCCCGACAGCCGACTTCGCCCTCGCGCAGCGCGTCGCGCACCTGGGCACCGAGACGGTTTTCGCCGTCTCGGCAGAGGCCGCGGCGCTGGCCGCCCAAGGCAAGACGGTCTACCCGTTCCACCTCGGCGATCTCAACATTGCGACGCCGGAGAACATCGTCGAGGCGTCGCTTCAGGCGATCCGTGACGGCAAGACGACCTACTGCCCCAACGCCGGCATCCCGCAGCTACGCGATGCGCTGGCCGCCGACGTGAGCCGCGCCCGCGGCCTCGACTACGCGGCGGAGAACGTCTCCGTGCAGCCCGGCGGCAAGCCGGTGATCGCCAAGTTCCTGCTCACCCTCATGGACCCCGGCGACGAGGTGCTCTACCCCAACCCCGGCTTCCCCATCTACGGCTCGCTGATCGAGTTCCTGGGCGGCGTGGCCGTGCCCTACACCTACATCGAGGGCAGCGAGCGCTTCCACCTCGATCTCGAGGGCATCGCGCGGCAGATCACGCCGCGGACCCGCCTCCTGATCCTCAACGACCTGCACAACCCCACGGCCGCCGAATGCGCGCCCGAGGAGCTCGCGCGGCTCGCGGAGCTCGTGCTCGAGCACGACCTCCTGGTGCTCAGCGACGAGGCCTACTTCGACGTGCGCTTCGCGGGCACCAGCCGCTCCCTCGTCTCGCTGCCCGGCATGCGCGAACGCTGCGTCATTCTCTACACCTTCTCCAAGAAGTACGCGATGACCGGCTGGCGCCTCGGCGCGGCCATCGGGCCCAAACCCATCATCGACGTCATCACGACGCTCAACGTCAACATCGAATCGTGCCCTAACCACTTCGTGCAGTATGGCGCTGTGGCGGCCCTCAGCGGCGACCAGAGCGGCCCGCGCGCGATGATGGCCACCCTCAAGGGCCGCCGCGACGCCGCCCTCGAGGTCCTCAATGCCACGCCGGGCATCCACTGCCTGACGCCCGAGACCACGTTCTACCTGTACCCCAACGTCACGGGAGCCGTGAAGACAACGGGCTGCGCCGACCACGAAAGCTTCCGCCGTCTCGTCCTCGAGCGCACCGGCGTGTCGTTCTGCACGCGGCTCCACTTCGGCCACGCCCTGGACGGCGAGAGCGAGTACTACCTGCGCCTGGCCTACTCAGGCGTGAGCACCGCGCAGATCCAGGAAGGCCTCGGTAGCCTCAAGGCGCTCATCGAGAGCTACAACTGATCCCCGGAGGAGTCACGCACATGAAAGACCTGCCCACCTCTGATCTCAACAGCCGCCTGACGCTTCTCTCGGACGAGAAGTGTCAGATGATCTACGACGCCGCGCTTACGATCATCGCCGAGATCGGCATGACCTTGCCGCACGCCGAGGCCCGCGACATCCTCGTGCACGGCGCCGGCGCCACGGTCGAGGCCAACGACGTCGTCAAGATCCCGCGCGATGCCGTCGCCGCAGCCCGGGATACCATCCCCGAGATGATCCATGTGTACGACCGTGACGGCGAGCTCGCCATGCAGCTCGGTGGCACGAACTCGTACTTCGGGACGGGCTCGGATCTCATGAGCATCTACGATTTCGAGACCAGAGAGCGCCGCCAGAGCGTGCTCGCCGACATCGGCCGCATGGCTCACCTGTGCGACGGCCTCCCCAACATCGACTTCATCATGTCGGCCGCCCACCCGCACGACGTCGACGCGTATGCGTCGTACCTCGAGAGCTTCCGCGCCATGGTGAGCAACACCACGAAGCCAATGGTGATGACTGCCGCGGGCGTCGACGACCTCGAAGTCATGTGGAAGATCGCCTGCGAGCTGCGCGGCGGCGCCGAGGAACTGCGCGCCAAGCCGTACTTCATCCAGTACGGCGAGCCCGTCAGTCCGCTGCAGCACGCCCCCGAAGTCCTCGACAAGCTCCTCTTCTGTGCCGACTGGGGCATCCCGCTCATCTACTCGCCGGCTCCGATCGCCGGCGCCACCGCGCCGATCACCCATGCCGGGCACATCGCGCAGGCAGTCGCCGAATCTCTCTTCGGTGTGGTCATCCACCAGCTTCGCAGGCCCGGCTCGCCGCTGCTCACCGGCATGGGCCCGGTCAAGCTCGACATGAACACGGTGCAGGCCCTGTACAACTCGGCCGAGTACTACACGACGTACCTCGGCATCACCGAGATGGCGAAGTGGATGGACATCCCCAACTGGGGCTACGCCGGCACCAGCGACTCGCAGTGCGTCGACGCCAATGCCGGTGTGGACATCGCCGAGCTCACCCTGCTCTCCATGCAGGCCGGCTCGAACCTCAATCACGATATCGGGTACCTCGATTTCGGTCTCACCGGCGCGGGCGAGTCCGTGGTGATCACCGACGAAGTAATCTCCCTGAACCGCCGCACGCTCGAGGGCATCGAGGTCAACGAAGAGACCTTGGGTCTCGACACGATCGCCCAGGTGGGGCAGGGCGGCGACTTCCTCGGCGCCAAGCACACCAAGAGGCACGTGCGCTCCCTGCAGTGGCGGCCGACGATCCTCAACCGCAGCACGCAGAAGAACTGGGAGGCCGACGGCGCTCCCGATCTGACCGAGAAGGCGCACCGTAAGCTCATCGACATCATGGCCAATCATAAGCCGGAGCCGCTCTCCGCCGCGTTGAAGACCAAGATCGACGGTATGGTCGACGCCTTCGTGGCGGCAGGCAAGTGAACGACACACAGTCATAGACGTGGTCACTGAGGAGGATCCAGTGTCAGACGAACTGTACGCCCAGATGAAGCAGACCGTCATCGACGGCGAGGCCGAAGAGGCCGCCGCGCTCGCGCAGAAAGGCCTCGACGCCGGCCTGCCCCCCGGCGACATCCTCGACAAGGGCTTCGTCAAGGGCATCGAGGAGGTCGGCGACCTCTTCGGCAAGGGCGAGTTCTTCCTCCCCGAGCTGGTCCAGGGGGCCGAGGCCATGAAGGCCGCCGTG
>CAIOZS010000204.1 GCA_903862845.1 uncultured Thermoleophilia bacterium | reverse complement strand
CATGAGCGCCTGCGCCGGCGAGGCGCGCAACGCCGAGATCGCCGCCCAGCGCCTCGACCCGGCCGACGCCGTCGCCCTCGACGAGCCCGACCTCTCCGGCGACGAGCCGGCGGCCGCGTTGGCGCCGCCGGTGGCAGACGCCGCCCGCCTGCGCTACGCCCTCACCGAGGCCTTCCCGCGCCTGCGCGAGACGCGCGCCACAAACCCCGAGTACCTGCGCCGCTGCGCAGTGTGCTTCCTCAAGGGCCTCTGCGAGCAGTGCCCGGCCAAGTCGTGGGCGGAGAGCGGCACGCTGGACGCGCCGGTGGAATACCTCTGCGAGGTCGCGCACGAGCAGGCCCGCCACCTCGGCCTGCTGGAGCGCGGCGAATCCGCCCGGCTGGTCACCGACCGGAAAGCGAGAGTGGAGCGCATATGACCTCTCGGGCCAGACCCGCCTCCCGGCGGTATACTCGAAGTTGAGCCAGAGTCCGTCGCCGAGCTCTGCCGCCGCAATCCCATCCGGCGGCTCGCCGTCTTCGGCGCCGCGCTGCGCGACGACCGGTTGCGCCTGCGCTTGATGCTAGACGCCGCGATGGAGGCACGAGGTGCATAGGATAAGGGTGTACGTAGACACCTCCGTGTTCGGCGGTACGCAGGACGCCGAGTTCGTCGTCGCGAGCAACAGCTTCTTTGACCTGGTCAGGCTCGGTGCTCATGTGGTGCTGCTGTCCGACGAGACGCTGAGAGAGCTTGCCGACTCGCCCGATGCCGTGCAGCGCGTGTGGCTCGACCTCCCTCCAGCCTCTGTGGAGCTGATCGGCCTCGATGATGAGGCCAGGTCTCTGGCCGACGAGTACGTCAACGCTGAGGTCCTTCGAGAAGCATCCATCGCTGATGCGCTCCATGTCGCCGCGGCCACCGTGGCCAACGCGGACCTGATCCTGAGCTGGAACTTCAGGCACATCGTCAACTACAACCGCATCCGCGGCTTCAACAGCGTCAACGTGCGCCTGGGATACCGCGCCATGACCATCCTCAGCCCGAGGGAGGTGGGAGATGAAGCAGAAGGCCTTTGACTGCGTGGAGATGAAGAGGCAGGCTCAGGCCCGTTTGATGGCGGCCTACAACGCCAGGGAGAGTGAGTTCTCCTCCTATGCCGAGTTTATCCGCGAAACGGCGGCCACCGACCCCAAAATACGGGCCTTCAGGGAGAGGATCGCCGCAGCGCAGCGCGACCCGGCAGGCGACAAGGCGTTGATTGACGGCTGATCGGCGTTCGTCGCACACACCAGTGCCGTTGTTTGATTGCTGACGACGCGACTGATTGGCAGGCGTCGTTTGCCCGCCGGCGACCGCTTCTGGGAGACGAGGGAGCGGTCTTGGGCAAAGGCCCGCGACCTCGGCCTGCTGGAGCCCGGCGAATCCGCCTGGCTGGTCACGAACTGGAAAGCGAGAGTGGAGCGCATATGAGCATCGCCCTTGAAGACGTCTACAAGCCCTCGGGCGACGTCGTCGCCCGCGAGATCGAGGGCGAGATCATCAGCGGCCCCTGGTCGCCGGGATCGGCGACATGGAGGACGAGCTCTTCACCCTGAACGACACCGGCAAGGCGATCTGGGACCAGCTTGACGGGCAGCGCAGCCTCGCGGACGTCGTGGCTGCGATCGAGAGCGAGTTCGAGGGGGCCGAGGACGGCGCCATAGAGCGCGACGTGCTCGGCCTCGTCGCCGAGCTCGTGCAGCGGCGCATGCTGGTCGCCGTCTGAGACGGGGCGGGGCCGACGCCGCTACGGCGCTGCGCACAGCGGAGCAACCGTGCTGCCACGTGCCCCCAAACAATGGTGTGCGCTCGGCAGCGAACACGACAGCCGGGGGCGGTGCATTGCCGCCGCCGGAAGCAGGAGGCGTGAGCCCATGGACGAGCCGACGAGAAGAGCTTGGAACAAACCTGAACTGATCGTGCTCGTGCGGAGCGGGCCGGAGGAGGCGGTGTTGACGCTGTGCAAGAACGTACACCAGCTACTTGCCGCTACTAACGCGGCTGCGAATTGCATGCAGTACGTCGTTTGCGTGTCCTGCGACGATTTGAGTACTTCCTAACCCCCCTACCCCTTGATCCCTCGGCCCTTGGCCCTCTGGAACCCGTGAAGGAAGGCGGGGTCCACGGACCCTGCCGCGGAACGCAATGGGTATGCACTCCTCCGGCTCCTCAGGCCCGCACGATCTCCGAGTGGCGGCTCCGTCACCCTCGTCGAACGCCTCTCGCACGCCTTTGAGCGGCATGAGCATCTCCCTCCAAGAGCGAGAGGCGCGCAACGCACACGAGGCCTACGTGCTCTGGTTCACGGGCTACTCCGGCGCCGGCAAGTCGACGCTCGCGGCGACGCTGCAGCGGCGCCTCTTCGACGGCAGCGCGCAGACGGTGCTGCTGGACGGCGACGAGGTCCGCCGCGGCCTCTGCCGCGACCTCGGTTTCTCGGCGGCCGACCGCACGGAGAACATCCGCCGCGTCGCCGAGGTCGCGAGCCTCTTCTACCAGGCGGGGCACATCGTGCTCTGCGCCTTCATCTCGCCGTTCGCGCGCGACCGCGCCTTCGCGCGCTCCCTCATCCCTGAGGGCCGCTTCCTCGAGATCTACGTGCATTGCCCTCCGGCCGTCTGCAAGGAGCGTGACCCGCACGGCCTCTACGAGAAGGCCCTGCGCGGCGAGATCGCCGAGTTCACCGGCGTCTCCTCGCCTTACGAACCGCCGCCGCACCCGGAGCTCGTCGCCGACACGGAGGCCGAGACCGTGGAGGCGATCGTCGCTGCCATCCTCGCGCGTCTGGCGGGCCTGCTGCAGCCGCCGGCGGCGGACGCGCGGGGGTCTCGGGCATGATCGCAGACGCGGCGAGCGCGGCGCCCGCGCGGCCGTTCGTCACGGTCGTCTCGGGCTACCCGCGCTCGGGCACGTCGCTGATGATGCAGATGCTCGAGGCCGGCGGCCTGCCGGTGCTCAAGGACGAGAGCTTCCGCCCCACCGACGCGCGCAATCCGCGAGGCTACTACGAGATTGAGGACGCGCTCAGCCTGGGCGCCGAGGGGAAGACCACGGACTGGGTCGCCGACGCGGCCGGCAAGGGAGTCAAGGTCATCGCCTACCAGCTGCAGTACCTGCCGTCGGGGTTCGACTACCGCGTCGTCTTCATGCGCCGCCGCATCGCCGAGGTGCTGGCCTCGAGCGGCGAGCTCCAGATGCTGCGCACCGACTCGCCGCTCAGCGAGCCCGACAAGGTCATGGCCTACAAGACCGAGTACGCGCTCTACGAGGCCTGGCTCCTCCGGCAGACCCACATGCGCGCCGTCTTCGTCAGCTACAACGACCTGCTCGAGGATGCGGCCGGGCCGGTAGCCGAGGTCTGCGCCTTCCTCGACGCCCCTCCTGCCGGCCCGCTCCAGCCCAAACGCATGATCGCCGCCATCGACCCGGCGCTGTACCGCAACCGGCGGTACGGCGCACGGGCGCGGTCACGCGCCTGGCGCCCGTGCATCGCGTGCGCGCCGGCGAGCGCGCAAGCGGATTGAAGACCGGAACACGAGAGCACGGCGCGCATGAGCATGGGCGAGATCATGCTCGCGCCTTGGTCGCCGGCGGCGGCGATATGGGGTTGAGCTGTCCACCCCCGAGCGATACCGGCAAGGCGATCTGGACCCAACTCGACGGCCGGCGCAGCCTCGCTGAGGTCGCGGCGTACCGACCCCGAAGTGCGATGAAACCGAGGACGGCGCCAGAGAACGCGACGCAGAGGCGGCGACTCTTGCCCCCTCCAAGACGATGCAGTACGGTCGGCAGCGAACAGATGACTCGAGGGCGGCGGCAATACCGTCGCCACAATCAGGAGGCGCGAGCCCATGGACGAGCCAACGAGAAGAGCCTGGAGCGAGCCCGAACTGATCGTGATCGCGCGCAGCAAGCCGGAGGAGGCTGTACTGACTACGTGCAAGGCGGCAGTCGGGGGGACCGAGGCGAAAAGCGACAATGTAGGTTGTTGGTACACAAGCGGATCGTGCACGGACTGCCACAGTCATTTGTCCAGCTGATTCCTCTACTCCCCGATGCTCTGGGTCTTGACCCTCGGGGATCCGTGAAGACAGGCGGAGTCCACGGGCCCCAACGCGGAGCGCAAGGGGTACGCACTTCTCAGGCTTTGTGAAAGGGGCGGACGGGGGCCGAAAGGGGGCTGCTGCCCGCTGCGTCATGCTCCGTAGGTCGGCTGCAGCTTCGTCGCCTTTGGGCGCTGCCTGCGCACCCTCTCGTCGTCGCGGCAGGATACGATGTGCCGCACGGCTCGTGGCGGCGACGGAAAGGACGCATGCACAAGCACGACGCGCGCGCTGGGGACTACGTCGCCGCGGCCGCCGGCACGCTGACCCTTTCGGGGGCGGCCATGCGTGAGTT
>CAIOZS010000203.1 GCA_903862845.1 uncultured Thermoleophilia bacterium | reverse complement strand
GCCCGCTCCGTGATGCCCCCCCGATTTTCGTTATGCCTTCTGACGCCTCACTCCCCATCATCGACCTGACCTATCGGCTGGTCCTCGAGGTCATCCGCGCCATGGGCGAGCTTCCCCGCAGTCAGCGTCCGGGCCTGGGGCGGCGCGGCGAAGCCGCCGCCTTCGACCTGCTGGAGGCGCTGGGCGCGCAAGAGCTCGGAATCTCACGCCCCGACCGGTCTGCTGCCGATGGAGGCCCTACCTTGCAGACCGTCCAGACCGTCGGCTGAAGACCGCTCCAAGCGTCACGACGCGCCCCGCGGCGCAGAACGACCAGACCTTCTACGAACAAGCAAATGCCTGGCGCAGACTGGCGCAGACATCGACCGCGGTCAGTCAGTCTTCCAGACCGACGATGTGATCGAACAGCAGGGTGGCATCATCAGCGCACGCCGCCTTGACGGTCTGCCAGTCGCTCCAGCGCGGATCAAGGTGCCTGTATTCGGCCAGGTTGAGCTCTTCGAGGTCGTAGGGCAGCGGATCGGCAAGCTGGACCAGCATCTGCTGCAGGGCCGATTGTTCATTCGGCTGCGGGTAGAGATGGTCGAAAGGCCGCAGGGCCTCGACCATCTTCTCGGCGCCCATGTGTTCGGCCAAGGCCACAAAATCGAGATAGTCGCGGGTCGCGTTCCGCTTGAGGATAAGTACCCCCTTGATGCGCAGGATCTCGGCTTCGGTGGGGACGGTGAGCTTCACACCCCGGTACTCGATCTGGGTGGTTTCCAGCGGTTCATCCCGTATCAGCTGCCGCACCCCGGTCTCGATGCCGTCCAGGCTGCCGAGAATCTGCACAGGACGCTTGACGCGGGCCGTCTTCCAGCCGGCGACCGACTCCAGTTCGGCCAGCGCCTGATCGAAGCGCTGCCGAAGATCGGTCAGCACATGATCGGCATCGGTGGACAAGCGATGTTCCGCGTACACCGCCGAAGCGCTGCCGCCAACGAGGACGGCCCCCGGCAGGATGCGCTGCAGGCGGGCGGCAGAGGCAAGCACCTGCTCCCACTCAGGCCAGGTGTCGTTCGGCATATTGCTTCCAGAAATGGTAGCGCTGGGCAGAGGGATCGGCGGCATGCGCATGGCATACCCGCAGCGCCTTTCCCAGCACGACCGGGTCGGCCAGCACGGCCGAGCGCAACTCGGCCCAATCCCGCCGCTTGCCGCGCGCGATCACGTCGTCAATGGCGGCCAGGGTGAATTGTTGATGGGTGAGGTGACGGTGCAGCACACGGGGATGATACAACCGAAACCACGGGTTCCCTATCACTTACGCGTGGCTTCGAGATCCCCACGGGTGACGAGGTGCTTCGACGGGGTGTTTCGACGCGCTGCTCTATCGGGACAGCGCAGCCCGCCATGAGGTGCGCGATGTGGCGAACCTACCGAATCTGGCGGTGTCCCGCCGGGCGAACAGGGTCCGTCTCACCAGCGTCAACACGCTGAAGCGCAGCTTCTCCATCTCCCACGACAAGACGGAGCACGACGCTTCGGCCAGCGCGGAAAGCATATGAGCATCGCCCTGGAAGACGTCTACAAGCCCTCCGACGACGTCGTCGGCCGCGAGTTCGAGGGCGAGATCATCATCGCGCCCCTGGTGTCCGGCATCGGCGACATGGAGGACGAGCTCTTCACCCTGGACGACACCGGCAAAGCAATCTGGGACCAGCTCGACGGGCGACGCAGCCTCGCGGGTGTGGTCGCACGCCTAACCCCCGAGTTCGAGGAGGCCGAGGACGGCGCCATGGAGCGCGACGTGCTCGGCCTCGTCGCTGAGCTTGTCGCGCGCAGGATGCTGGTCGCCGTGTGAGCCGGGGCAAGGCCGGCGCCGCTGCCAACTTGTCGAGGCTGCGCGCCGCGACGTAGCGGCGGCGCCACTTGCCCCCCCCCAGGACAATCGAGTACGGTCGGCGGCGAACGCTAGGGGCGACGGCAGTGCCGTCGCGAGAAGCAGGAGGCGCGAGCCCATGGACGAGCCGACGAGAAGAGCGTGGAGCAGGCCCGAACTGATCGTGCTCGTGCGGAGCGGGCCGGAGGAGGCTGTGCTAACGGTGTGCAAGACGACTGGCCTATCGGGCCCTACCCATAGCTGGGTGGTCTGTTCGAGCGACGGCGCGCCGTGCGCATCTGACTTCACGTCGTGACCCCCCTGATCCCTTGGCTCTCGGCCCTCGGGAATCCGTGAATGCAGGCGGGGTCCACGGACCCCGCCGCGGAAGGCAAGGGGCATGCACTCCTCCGCCTGTGTGAAAGGGGCGGGCGGAGATCCTGCAGAAGGGCTGCTGCCCGCTCCGTAGGGCTCCATTGCTCTTCTCGGATGCGGGCGGCGACGGACCTGCATTCGTCGCCCTTCTCAGCTCGACTCCGGAGTTTTCGAGCGCCCGCTTCATCCCCGCCGGGCATCAGCCGAGGTCGACGAGGTCGAGCGCGAAGCCGGGGGAGAGTCTGAGCAGCTTGCCTTGGGCGTCCATGTGCTGCGTCGGCGCGAGGCCGTCGGCCGCCATGTCGATGCCCGAGCGCTCGCTGAAGTACGCGCCCTCGGCGAGCGAACCGAAGGCGAGCGCGCGCGTGGCTCCGTAGCCCGAGCGCAGCAGGTCTGTGGCCTCGCGTGCAACCCCTCAGGCCGCCGCGCGACGCTCCGCGCGGCGTGCGTCGGCTCCGCGGCGCGGCGGTGCATGGTCCGCCGGCAGACGTCGAGCTGTTGCGGTGTCAGGGTCGAAGGCATGGAGTCAGCATGCCGCCACGCGTACGCGCTGCGACGTGGCCGCGTGGTGCGTGACGAGCTACCGATGCAATGAAGGCGGAGCCGGCGCATCGGCGAACACTCGCTTCAGCGCCGCGGCGGCCGGCGTGCCGAACGCCGCTCGACGAATGCCATGCGTCGGCGTCGTGGCCCCCGGGCATCGCCCGCGCTCCCCCTCCACCGTCGCGGCAGGATACGATGTGCCGCACGGCTCGTGGCGGCGACGGAAAGGACGCATGCACAAGCACGACGCGCGCGCTGGGGACTACGTCGCCGCGGCCGCCGGCACGCTGACCCTTTCGGGGGCGGCCATGCGTGAGTT
>CAIOZS010000202.1 GCA_903862845.1 uncultured Thermoleophilia bacterium | reverse complement strand
GGGCTGAGCGTGCGGTCGGTCAAGGATCGGCGCGCGCATGCCGATGAAGAGGGCGCACCTCGATGGGAGGATGGCGAGGCGGAGGCTGCGGGGTGCCCGCGCCGCTGCAGATCGGCACGCGGAGCCTACCTTCTCGCGCGCACGCGCTCTTGAAGGTCCCGGCGCCATGTGATTGAATACCACGACAGTAGGTTAACGACGAGGAGGTCGCGTGTGTCGAGCGCATCGTCCAGGCGCCGCAGCGGTGCTCGGTTCGGGCTTCCGGCCGGCGGCCCAAAACGAAGGGAGCGCCCTATTGGCGTCGAAAGCCTCGGCTGACGGCCGCTGAGTCGGGCAGGGGTGCGCTGCCACCGTCGCCACGAGCCGTGACAGCAATTGAATGGTCGTATGCGGCGAGGTAAAGTGAACAGGACCGTAGGAGACTAGGAGGTTCATCGAGATGATAAGTTCGTGCAGATCAGGAAGTGTGCGGCGGCTGTGGTGCGGGGGCACGTTCATTCTGCTCTTGGCCTTGCTCGCCGCCCTCGCCGCGTTTGCGGCCCCGGCCGCCCTGGCGGGAGACGGCAGCATCGAAGGCACAGTCACGGCCATGCCGTCTTTCTACTACCCAGGCACGCCGGCGCTCAACGACATCAGTGTCTTCGCAATTCCCTACGCATCGTTCGACACCACCCCGACGCTCCCGCCCTGGCTCTGTACGCCTCCCTGGCTCCTCCTCTCTCCGGACGGCGTGACCAACATCGATGGCGCCTTCCACTTCGACGTCAAGCCCGGCAACTACTGGGTGTGGTTCCAGGACTCATGGGATCCGTCGAATCAGTGGATCGGCCAGTGGTACGATCAGTCGTCGCCCTGGGACTTCATGCCGCCTGAGGCTGTCCCGGTCACCGTGTACGACAACCAGGACACTGACGTTGTTCAGAGCCTCACGCGTGCCAGCCACATCCTGGGCCAGGTCACAGAGGCCGACGGCACCGGACTCGCCGGCATCGGCGTCTACCTCTACGCCAGTGACGTTCCCACCGACTCTGCCGACGCTCCCGAAGATCTTGGTGCCTGGGTGCAGGACATCGAGGCGGGCCTCATTACGCCAGACGCCTTCACCGACGACGGTGTTGGCTTCGGCGATCTCGGGCTGGGCAATTTCGACATCGGCCAGCTCAACCCGACTTCGGGCTCGATTGTTGGCGACACTCCCCCCAGCCACTACTATGTGTACTTCTCCGACCCCGCCAAGGAGTGGGCTCCCGAGTGGTGGAACGACAAGGCACCTTGGGATACCGGAGCAAGCCCGACCAAAGTACTCCCGTTCTTCGGGTTTGACGTCAATCTGAACTTCGACGCACCTTTCCAGGACTACGCTCCCATCGTCCTGGCCCCCGCCGGTTCTATCCACGGCACCGTGTTCTCGTGGATGCGGCAGCGGCTTCCCGACATCCGCGTCGACGCCTACTCCACAGTAGACATGCTTCTGGCGACACCCGTCCCCGTGATCTACGGCACCGACTGGACCGCGCTGGATGGCGAGTACGACATCTTCGGCCTGCACGCGGGCGACTATATCGTCCACTTCACAGACCCAGACTATGACCAGTACCAGGCCCAGTGGTGGAGTGAAAAGGGCTGGCCGACGAGACTCGACGCGACCGACACGCGGGTCCTCGTGGCCAACGTGGTCCCCGTCACCGAAGGCCGCGTCTTCGGCGGCGTCAATGCGACGCTCGGCCTGATTCCGCAGGTCTGGGACTACAGCCCGTATTGGGCACTCACCAACAACCCCGATCCCCAGCGGCCGCCGACTGTCTTCACGATCACCGGCCAGGGCCTCAACGGTCTCAACCCGATTCCTGGGTGGGTTGGCTGGAGCGACACCTCTACTCCAGACGTCTTCCTCTGGAATGTTGCCACGGGCTACACGTGGGCCTTCGACACCGAGGTCACGCCGGACGGCACCACGCTGACCGCCATGTTCGACCTCGTGCAGAATCCGCTTCCGGCGGGCTTCTACGAGATGTGGGTCCACGGATACAATGAGTTCGACGTGCACACGGACCTGTTTGTTGGCTCGGTGCAGCTCATCGGCTACACCACCCCGGTGCCGCCTGCGGTCCCGGTTGTGACGCCGACCGTCGTCCCCACCGCGCTGCCGACGCCGGCTCCTACGCCGGTCGTCACGCCTACGCCTACGCCCACGCCTGGCCCCGTCGCCGGCGCCATCACCACGAGGGCTCCGTCTTCGGCCACAGTCAAGAAGGGCAAGGTCGCAAGCCTCAAGTATCAGGTCAATGAGGCTGTTCTGGGCGGTACTGCCAACGTCACCATCTCCATCCAGAAGTCCGGCCGGACGGTCAAGACGCTCAAGGTCGCCAATGCGCGCATGAACACGCTGCAGACCGCGAAGTTCACGTGCAAGCTGGCCAAGGGCAAGTACGTCTTCTACGTATCCGCGAGCACGGCTGCCGGCGCCGTCTCGACCAACAGCGCCTTCAACACGCTGACCGTGAAGTAAGACCCGCGCGGTCAGGCGAGTAGACCCGACGGGGCCGGCTTTGCCGGCCCCGTCGGCTTTGTGGCACTCGCCGCGGCGCCGTTCTGCAAGCCCGCACGCGCCGCCGCGCTCAGTCTGGGCACGTTTGCGGAAGGGGAGCGGGACGGTTGGTCCGGGCGCCGGCCGGCTTCCTGGCACGGCGCGGACGGTTTTTCGGGAGCGTGCCGACAGTGTAGGATGCTTGTGGAGACGCCGTGGGCTCGCCACCCCGGCAGTCACGCAAGCGACCATGTAGAGGCCGGAACTCAGCGCGAAGGAGGAGACGCATGTCTCACGATACGAACAGACGGAGGGCGGTGCTGCTGTCGCTGGCCATCGTCGGGCTGATTGCCCTGGCCATGGCCACCGTCGCGTACGCAGCCACGCCGCAGTCCAGCGGCGCCTCGGGCGGGGCGCCGGCCAAGGCCGGCAAGCAACTCATTCTCGGCACGATCACGTCGTTCAGTCCTTCCAGCAAGCTCGCCGGGAGTGTGGGATTCAGCCTGACGATGACCCTGGATGGCACGGTGGCGACAGTGCCTACGTGGACGGTGAGCTGGGCCGGCCCCAGCGGTTCGGGATCGCTGTCGGTTGAGAGCAGCAGTACCGGCTCCGTGACCGCTTTCGTCCCCGCCGCTCTCGTTGCGACGGCCGGATCCGCCGAGATCACAGTCAGCGACGAATCGACGGCTTGGGACGGCGTCTTCGTGATCACGTCGGCGGCGCCGATCATCACCTCGGTGAGCCCGACCAGCGCCGTTGCCGGCGGAGCGGCATTCACGCTTCAGGTCAACGGCTCCAACTTTGCCACGGGAGCGTTTCCTGCTGAGGTCCGCTGGAACGGCCTCGCGCTCACGCTCACCAGCGGCACGATCGTCAACCCGACTTCGGTCCTGTACGCGACGGTGCCCGCGACCGCCATCCTGACGCCCGGCACGGCCAGCATCACCGTCGTCAACCCGAACATCGGCGGCGGCCTGGAATCGAACGTTGTGTCGTTCCCAATCACCGGGCCAACGATCACCGCAATCACGCCGGCCACGGGGGCCAACAGCAACGCTGCCCTGTCGTTTGTACTGTCGGGCACGAATCTCGACCTCGCCCTCAGCCCGAGCGTGACGCTGAAGGGTACCGGCACGAATATCGCGACGAGCATCAGCGCGACCGGTGTCACGCTGGTACCGTCGCCGCTGCTTGGCGGCTCCCCCACGATCACCGGCACGTTCAACCTTGCCAGCATCGTGCTGGGCGGCACGGTTCCGGCTCCGCCGGGCGTTTATGACGTGGTGCTGACCTATACGAACGGCGGCACGAAGACGCTCACGAGGGCCGGCGCCTTCACAGTCACCGGGTCGGCTCTGACCAGCATCACCCCGGCGGCGGGCACCAACGGCAATGCTGCCCTGGCGTTCACCCTCACGGGCACGGGCCTTAACGGCCTGCTGACGCCGGTCGTCACCCTCAAGGGCCCGGGTACCACGGGTACGACGGTCATCACGGCCACCGGCGTCGCCGCCGCGGCCACCGGCCTGACCATGACGGGGACGTTCAACCTCACCTCACCGGTTGTCGCGCCGACCGGCCTGTACGACGTCGTGGTCACGTACGAGAGCACGAAGACGCTCAAGCTTGCGCAGGCCTTCACCGTCACCAACGCGGCGCCGGTCATCACGGCCCTCAGCCCCACGACCCTGTGGGCCGGCTCCGTGAAGGCGCAGACGCTGACCGTCACCGGCACCGGGTTCGTGCCCGTGCCGCCGCTGCTGGGTGCGCTCGGCTCGCAGGTCCAGATCGGGACGCGCCTCACCACCAACACCACGGTCGTTTCGGCGACGCAGCTCACCGTGCCGCTGACGGCGGCCGACGTCGCCGTGGCCGGCTCGGTGCCCATCACGGTCATCAACCCGCTGCCCGGCGGTGGCACTTCCGCAGCGGTCATCCTCACGGTCACCGCGGAGACCGCTGCGCCGGTCACCACCATCTCGGGCGCCGACGCCAACTGGCACAAGGCCCCTGTCATTCTCACGGTGACCGCGACCGACGCGCAGTCGGGCGTGCAGAGCACCCAGTACGGCATCGGCACCGTGCCGCCGTGGAACACGCTCAGCGGCTCCACGATCACCGTGCCGGCTCCGTCCGATCACTCCGGCGACGGCGTCAAGATCGTCTCGGTGCAGTCCACGAGCTGGTGCAACCGCGTCGAGACGCCGGCCGTCACGGCGACCGTGAATATCGACACCCTGGGTCCGAAGACCTCCGCCTGGGCGCCGTCCACCGTGAAGACGGGCAGCAAAGCACAGGCGACCTTCGGCTACCGCGCCGACGACACCACCCCCAAGTGCAATATCACGCTGAAGATCAAGAAGAAGAGCAACGGGTCGGTGATGCGCACCTACGCGCTCGGCAACAAGGCCAGCGGTACGCGCTTCAACTACACGGTCAAGCCCAACCTCGCCACGGGCAAGTACAAGCTCTATGTGTACGCCACCGATCAGGCGGGCAACAAGCAGAGCAAGCTCGGTACTGCCACCTTCACGGTCGTCAAGTAGCGAGCTCACGAGGCGTGACGGCCGCGCCGCAGGCGCGGCCGGCATCAAGCGAGGGGCGGGGCGCCGCAAGGGCTCCCCGCCCCTCGTGCGTTGCGCTCGGGGCTGCTGCGGGCCAACTGCAGGCGCGCAGCGGTCGTAGTACAATCGAACCTGGAAAACAGTTGCTGAGGGGGCCTCAAGCACAATGCGCAGCGTCGCCCGAGTCGGAGTCGTGGCCGTCCTTCTGGCGGTTTCGCTGGTGTGGGGCGTGGGTCTTGCCTCCGCCGCGAGCAGGTCGCTGCCGGGGGCCCGCTCTGCCGGCGATTCCAACCCGATCCCCGACGTGACGGGCCTCAGCCCGGCGCAGGCGCTGGTCGGCGACCTCGCCTTCGGCATCACCGTCATCGGCAGCGGCTTTGTGCCCGGCGCGACCGTGCTCTGGAACGGCGAGAGCCGCGACACGGGCTTCATCGCGCCGACCATGCTCACCGCCAGCATCCGCGCGAGTGACGTGGCCGAGGCCGGCACCGCCTTCATCAGCGTGCTGAATCCGGCGCCCGGCGGCGGCCAGTCGTTGACGGCGCGGGTGTTCACCATCGCCTATCCCGCGCCGGCCATCGACCTTCTCAGTCCCGGGACGGTGTGGGCCGGCGGCCCGGCCTTCACGCTCACCGTGGTGGGCAGCGCCTTCACGTCCGCCTCAGTCGTGCAGTGGGCGGGGGTCGACCGCCCGACGGTCTACATCTCGCCAGAGCGCCTGGATGCCCAAATCGACGCCGCCGACATCGCGCATGCGGGTGCCGCGAGCGTGCGCGTGTTCACGCCTACGCCGGGCGGCGGTCTCAGCGTGGCCCTGTTTATGGACGTGCGCGACGACAGCGTCCCCCCGGTCACCACGGTGAACGGGCTCAACGGCATGTGGCACCGTACAGCCGCCACCTTCACTCTAGTGGCGACGGACGTCGGCCTCGGCGTGGAGCGCACCTTCTACCGCATCGGTCAGAGCGGTGACTACACGATCGGCACCAAGGTCACCGTGTCCGCACCCAAGAACCACAGCAACGACGGCGTGCACATCGTGCAGTTCTTTTCCATCGACAAGGTGCTGAACTGGGAGTACCCGGTGAAGCAGGTGCAGGTGGGCATCGACACGCAGCCGCCGCTGACGGCCGTCGCCGCGGCCAAGGTCGTGCAGAACGGCAGTCTTCGGCCGCGTTACATCATCACCGATCCGGTGAGCCCGCGGGTGGAGGACGCCGTGCTCCTCATCACGAGCGCGGCCGGCAAGACCCTGCAGAAGTGCGATCTCGGACGACCGCCCACGCGCACGTGGCGCACGGGCGGCGCCTTGCTGGTGACGCTCCCCAAGGGCACGTACCGCATGCGCGTCCTGGCCCACGACCTGGCCGGCAACCCGCAGGCCGGCACGATGTCGGGCACCCTGACGGTGTACTGAGGCGGCGCGGTCGGCGCCTGACGCCGGCGCCT
>CAIOZS010000201.1 GCA_903862845.1 uncultured Thermoleophilia bacterium | reverse complement strand
TCGGGGCTGCCGCGCTGCATCGGAACGCCGCGGCTCACCAAGCATCGACTCTTCGTCTGGCTGTCATCGCAGACTCTGCCGGACAGCCAGGTAATCATCTTCGCCCGCGACGACGACTACTTCTTCGGCGTGCTCCACTCCGCGCCGCACGAGCTGTGGTCGCTGCGTCTGGGCACGCAGTTGGAGACCCGGCCCCGCTACACGGCTACCACGACGTTCGAGACGTTCCCGTTTCCTGCCGAGCCGTCAGCGGAGTCGATCAACGAGATCGAGGCGGCCGCCCGCCAGCTCAACGACCTGCGCGTGGGCTGGCTCGATCCGCCGGGGCTGTCGCCCGGCGAGCTCGCGAAGCGCACGCTCACCAACCTCTACAACGCGCGCCCCACCTGGCTCGCGCAGGCGCACGAACGCCTGGACCGGGCGGTGCACACCGCGTACGGCTGGCCCTACCCGCTCGACGACGCTGAAGTACTCGCACGCCTGCTTGAGATCAACCTCGCTCGCACCGGCTCACCCAACGTGCTGAGCCGGGACTGCTGAATCGACGGCCCCGCCGACCCGTCGTTCTGTCTGCATCGTCGTCAGCGTTCGTGCCGCCGGTGCGATCTGCGACCGAGGCGACGAAGGCGACCAGGACTGTGGCCTCAGTCCTTGGTCAGGTAGACGACGAGAAGGACGAGCGCTGTGACGATGGCGAGGACCGTTGCGAAGAGCAAGCCCTGGCTTGAGGCCAGCGTGGCACCGAGAGTGACGGCAATCGCCACGTAGGCGATCGTCAGCACCCAGCCCTGCCAGGAGATCGGTCGCAGGCCCCAGCCGAACCTCTTGCGCCCGAACCACGGCATCCAGCCCTCCTGCATCGACACGCTCTGCCTTCGCCGCACTCGTGACTCAGCGCGATTCTACCGAGATGTCCCGCGAACAGACGGGCGTGCGCTCAGCAATGGCATTGAGCGGGTGAGCCATGTGCTCGCCGACGTCAGGGCGAACGTGAAGCCGGTCGCGCTTGTCGTCGGAACGGGCTTCCCGCCTACGCGAACCTCTCCCACACGGTAGCCGCGAGCGGGGAAGGAGAAGCCGGAAGTCGGGGTCGATCCCCACGTCACCAGCCGTGCGTCTGCCCGGCACAGCATGCACGCGAGGCGAGGTATGGATCTACCTCACTCGACCACCTCGATCTCCCCCGGCCGCCAGGTCTTGTCGAACCAGGGCTCGAGCGGGCCGTAGAGTCGCAGGATGACGAACCAGCCCTTGCCGGGGATGGTCTGCACCCAGTTGGGCTCCTTGCCGGCGGGACGCTCGGGGCTGAACCAGACATCCACCGAGGTGTCAGAGTCGACGAGGATGCCCTCCCTCTGACTGCTGAGGCTGGGGAACTGCTGGTCGGTCTGCAGCATCGACCGCGTCTGCGGGTCGTAGACGATCAACGACCAGAAATCCTTCACCGGGATGCCCGGCGGCAGGTGCAGCCGGTACGTCTTCGCGCCGTCCAGGTACCGACCCACGGCGTCGTGCTCGGTGTAGGCGTACTGCGAGCCGATGCCGACCATCTTCACCGCCATGGCCGGGGTAGTTCCCGTGGAGGCGGAGAAGTACCTCGTCCGCGCGTCGAGGTTCAATACCCCGTCAGGCGAGAATCCGGGGTCGTCGCCGATGAAGATCATCTTCCACGCGCTGTTCGGGTACAGAGAGGCATCGCGATCGCGGGTGTGGAAGACGATGGCGCGCATCGTGGCGTTGCCGACGGCGGCGGCCTCGGCGAGGATGCCCTGCATCCGCGCATCGGGCGCGAAGGGCGTGTCCTTGCGGATGCCGATCGAGGCGAGCAGGCCGCGGACCTCGGGGTCGACGGCGTCGAGCGGCTCTTCCCGGACGACGGCCGCGACCTGCTCGAAGAACGACGCGTCGGTGGCGAAGACCGTGTTGACGGCCGCCCCGGACATGTTGACGAAGTCCATCGCGGGCGGGTCCGCCGCACGGGCCAGCGGATAGACCCGGAAGTGCGTCTTGACGTTCTCGACCGCCGATCGCAGGTCACCATCGACGATGAAGCCGCGGAAGAAGAAGAAGTTCCCGTAGGTCGGCGGTCGGACGACGAAGTAGCCGTCCGGCACGTCGCCGGCATAGCCCGGCGGCAGGAGCAGGTACGTGCCGCCCTGTCCATGATCCGGGCCGGCGTTGCCGACGTCAGCGACGTAGCGGCCCCACGAGTCGTTGACCATGCCGAGCACGCGCGGCGGCAACTCGACGACCAGGGGGCCGTCCTTCGTGTCGAGCCAGTCGAAGTTGTAGACGGTCTCGGTGTTCGTGACGAGGAACAGCGTGCGCGAGTCCATGAACGACTCGGTGCTGATCACGGTCTGGTTGTCCGGGCCGAAGGTGCGGAAGCCTGCGCGCGTCGCGAACATCGATGCGGCGGGCAGCGCCGTGAGGAACGCCTGCACGGCGCGCTGAAAGTCGAGGTTGTCGTAGACCGTGCGCACGGTCGCCTCGTCGGGGAAGCCGTCGAAGAACTTCAGCGTGCCCAGCCGCGTCTCGACGCTGTCCGGCGTCAGGATGGATGCGGGGATATCGGTCGTCATCTTCAGCTTGTTCTGCATGTCCTCTCCCTCTGTGCTCACGTCATCCCACCAGCTCGATCTCGCCGGGCCGCCAGGTCTTGTCGAACCAGGGCTCGAGCGGGGCGTACAGGCGCAGGGTGACGAACCACCCCTTGCCGGGGACGGTCTGGATCCAGTTGGCCTCCTTGCCGGGGACCGGCTGGGGGCCGAAGTAGACGTCCGCGGAGGTGTCGGGGTTGACGACGGTACCGGGCATCTTGCTGCTGACCTCGGGCA
The DNA here is from genome assembly GCA_903862845.1 of uncultured Thermoleophilia bacterium. Classification (GTDB taxonomy): domain Bacteria; phylum Actinomycetota; class Thermoleophilia; order UBA2241; family UBA2241; genus CAIXSE01. Next base: position 9,057 of record CAIOZS010000201.1, on the reverse strand, counting down.
GCACCTGGTCGGTCCGCAGCATCGACCGCGTCTGTGGGTCGTAGATGGTCACCGCCCAGAACTCCTTCACCGGCGAGTCCGCCGGCAGGTGCAGCCGGTACGTCTTGCCGCCGTCGAGGTACCGGCCGTCTGCGTCGTGCTCGGCGTAGGCGTACTGCGAGCCCACGCCGACCATCTTGACCGACATCGCCGGGCTGACCCCCTGCGTGGCGTAGCAGTAGAGAGTGCGGGCGTCGAGGTCGAGGATCCCGCCCGGGGAGAAGCCGGGGTCGCCGCCGACCCACGCCATCTTCCAGGCGCCGTCGGGGTAGTAGTAGGCCTCGCGCTCGCGCGTCGCGAAGACGATGGCGCGCGCGGTCGCGTTGCCGACCGCGGCGGCCTCGGCGAGGATGCCCTGCATCCGCTCGTCGGGCGCGAACGGCGCGTCCCTGCGTATGCCGATGGACGCGAGCAGGCCGCGCGTCTCCGGGTCGACGGCGTCCAGCGGCTCTTCGTGGACGACGGTGGCGACGTCATCGAAAAGGGAGACGTCGACGTTCGGGACGTTGCTGAAGAAGCGGCCGGAGACGTCGACGAAGGTCATCTCCGGCGGGTCCCCCGCCGCGGCGAGCGGATAGACCCGCAAGTGCTGCTTCGTGTTCTCGACGGCCGGGCGCAGGTCACCGTCCACGGGAAAGGTTCGGAAGAGGAGCTTGTTGCCGCAGGTGCGCGACGGCAGGACGGCGGTGAACCCGTCCGGCACGTCGCCGTCGAAGTCAGGCGGGAGCAGCAGGTACTTGCCGCCTGCCCCGCGGTCCGGCCCCGGCCTGCCCACATCCGTGACCCAGCGGCTCCAGAAGTCGTTGATGAAGCCGAGCACGTTGGGCGGGATCTCGACGACCAGAGGCCCGTCCTTCGTGTCCAGCCAGATGAGGTTGTACAGGACCTCAGCGTTCGCGACCGTGTACAGCGAGCGCGCGTCGATCAGCGACTCCGTGATCAGCACCGTGCGGTTGTCCGGACCGAAGGTGCGGAAACCGGCGCGCTCCGCGTGCAGCGTGGCCGCCGGCAGCGATGCCAGATACGCCTGCACGCCGCGCTGGAAGTCCAGGTTGTCGTAGACCTTCTGGACCGTCGCCTCGTCGGGAAAGCCGTCGAAGAACCTCAACGTGCCCAAGCGTGTCTCGACGCTGTCCGGCGTCAGGATCGACGCGGGGATATCGGTCGTCATCTTCATCTTGTGGTCCATGTCGACGCTCCTCTCTGCCGCTCGACAACGGGCGCCGCTCACGCCGCCAGTGCGGCGAGTCTGTCGAGCACATGTATCCAGCGCGCGGCGGTCGCGGCCTTGATCGCCTTGCCCGACTGCGCCTCGATCACGTCCCCGCGCGCTGCATCGGCGGCTCCGTCCACGTACCCTCGATGGCCTCCTCCTTGGGCCAGTACATACGCATGGGCACCATGAACGGGCCCTCGGGGGCCGGCAGCCAGTTGGCTTCCTTCCCCGGCCCCGGTGAGTCCTTCTGGATCAGCAAGGTCAGCCCCCCGTCCTCGTCGCGCCGGAACTGCGGCAGCATCGGTGAGTTCAGCAGGTAGCGGTCGAGCGGGTTGGCGACGAGCAGGTTCTCGGGCGCCCGGTACATCGTCAGCGACCAGAAGGCGTGCACCGGCGGCAGCTGACCCGGCGCGAATCGCAGGATGTACTTGTTCGCGCCACTCAGCGGCCGCCCCTCAGAGTCCAGCGTATAGAGCGGGTACATGGCCTCCTGCTTGCCGGTGCCGTAGAGGCCCAGCACGGCTGCGGCCATGCGGTAGAGGTAGTTGTTCTTCAGGTGCTCCCGGGTGCCGAGGAGGTCCCCGGAGGTCAGCTCCTTCGTGTCGATGCGCTCCGCCTTGATCGCGTCGTACTCCGTCCAGGCGTCGGCCATGCCCTGCTCCAGGGCCGCCTTCATCTCCGCCGACAGGCCGTCGATGTCGATCGACCGGCCGGCGCCCACGCCGATCTCGGCGAAGCGGGCCATGAGCTCCGTCTCCGAGGGGTGCGCGGGGCAATACTGGAGGACGAAGCTCAGGACGTTGAAGAACCGGACATCGGTCCTCTGCGCCTCCGGCGTGAGCGGCGTCATGAAGTCGACGGCCGGGACCGCCTGCGGCGCCGGCCCGCCGAGGAAAGCCGAGAGGGACTGCACCCGGTAGCCGGCCTGCACGCGTTTGACCTCGTCGATGTCGTCGCGCCGGAAGAGCTGCGTGCGGTACACGGCGAGGGCGAGCTCGGTCTCCAGGCGGAAGACCTCGTCCACGCCGGCGGGCATCCCGCCGTCCCACCCGGGCCCCGCCACCAGGTAGCTGCCGCCACCGTTGCCCGTCGTGCGGCTGCCGATGTAGTCGACGTCGAAGGTGTAGGCGTCGATCAGCTGGATGCAGAAGTAGCGGTCTTTGTCGATCGCCGGCACGGTCAGCACCAGCGGCTCGCTGCGCAGGTCCAGGCCGAGCCATGAGTACGGCGTGTCGGAGTTGGGCGTCACCACGGCTGTGTCGGCGGCCGTGTAGACGCGAGGGATGTTGCAGAGCTGGTTCCACGGCGCCTTGAATTGGGGGTTGCCGCGATCCTGGAAGTAGTCGTACTGCACCCGGTAGCTGTCCACCATGGGATAGCCGTAGATGTACGCCTCCTTGGCGAGCGCGCGCGCGTTCTTGATATCCATGAACACCCTCCTCCTATGACGACGGCCTGGGTCTCCCCCGGGCGCCGGGTGTCGTCGAACCAGAGCGCGAGCGGCCGTCGAAGCCTCCCTCATGTCGTCGGTCCGGGAGGACCGCGGCACCCGCAGAGCGGCGGCACCTCACGCTACGGGTTCGATCTCCCCCAGCTGCCAGCTCCTGTCGAAGTACGACTCCAGCGGTCCGTACAGCCGCAGGATCACGAACCACCCCTTACCAGGCACAGTCTGGATCCAGTTGCCGCGCCCGACGCCGTCAGGCTGCTCGGGCGCGAAGTACACAGTGGTCGAGCCGTCGGCGCTGGGCTCGGCCGCCGGCGACGGGTAGCTCTGACTGCCGGCGCGCGGGTAGCGCTGCGGCGTGTTGAGCATCGAGCGCGTCTGGTTGTCGTAGAGCGTCAGGGACCAGAAGGTCTTCGCCGGGATGTCCTTGGGCAGCGTAAGCCGGTACGTCTTCGCCCCGTCGAAGGGCTGCTGGTCCACGTCCACGGTGGCCATCAGGTACTGCGAGCCGATCCCGCTCAACAGCATGCACTCCGCCGGGCTGAGGCAGATGACGCCGTAAGAGAAGTTGGTGCGCGCATCCAGGTGGCGGTACCCGGTCGGCGGACGCAGGCCGACCCCCGTCGGCGTGCGCACGCCGTCGTGCACCGGTCCCTCGATGGCCGGCGGCAGCGTCTCGAAGTCGTGGCCGTCGACGGTCACCGTGAGCGGCATCCAGGCCGAGTCCGGATAGAAGTACCAGCCGGGGTCGCGCGGGCGCATGAAGAGGCTGCGTGCGGTGGCGTTGCCGACGGCGGCCGCGTCCGTGAGGATCCTCTTCATGCGCTCGTCGGGCGCGAAGGGCTCGCCCTTGACGATGCCGATCGCGGCGATCGACCCCATGAGCTCCGGGTCGAGCGATCCGGTGGGCTCCTGCTGCACGACCTCGTCGAGCCACTCGTAGTAGCTGGAGTCGCTGGGCATGACGGTGTCCATCACCGCGCCGCTCAGATCGTGGACGACGGTCTCGGGCGGCGGCGTGACCGGTCCGAGCCGGGCCTCGCCGCGCAGGAACGAGGCAAAGGACGTGCCGACCCCGCCCGCCTGGTACGGATAGACCTTCATGAAGCTGCGCACGCTCTCGACGGCCGGACCGGTCTCGCCTTCCTGCAAGAAGAGGCGGCCGAACAGCAGGACGCGCAGCGTCCGGGGACGAGCGACATAGAAGCCGCCCTCCGGCAGCGGCCCGTCGTAGCCGGGCGGCACGATCAGGTACCTGCCGCCAAGGCCGCGGTCGGGCCCCGGCCCGCCGACGTCCATCACCCAGCGGGCCCAGTAGTCGTTCATGGCGCCGAGGAGTCTGGGCGGCGCTTCGACCACCAGCGGGCCGCCCGTCAGGTCCAGGATGCCCGCGACGTAGACCGTGTCGGCGTTGCCCGTGAGGACCAGCGACGTCGAATCGAGCAGCGAGAGGATCAGGAGCTCGTTGTCCTTGACGCCGGCGTCGAGGAGGCCCCGGTGGATGGCGTGCGTGTTGACGCCACCCAGAGCGTTCACGAACGCCTCGTAGGCGTGCGTGAAGTCGAGGTGGTCGTAGACCTTGTCCAGCGTCTCCTGACTCGGCATGCCGTCCGTGAAGTGGAGCGTGCCGATGCGCGTCTCCACGCTGTCGGGGGTCGTGACCGCCGCGGGGATCCCCGCGACGCGCCCCGGAGTCTTCTGCTCAGCCGCATCCATCGATGCCCCTCCTTGTCGTGTCGGTCACTCGATCGAGGCCGCGACTCCCTCGCCGAGGGATCCGCAGCCAGTCGCGTGGCTCCGCCGGCTCGTCACCCGACCAGCTCGATCTCCCCCGGCCGCCAGGTCTTGTCAAACCACGGCTCGAGCGGGCCGTACAACCGGAAGAAGCAGAACCAGCCCTTGCCGGGCACCGTCTGGATCCAGTTGCCCTCGTGGCCGGCGGGAGGCTCGGGCCCGAAGTTGACGTCCACCGAGCCGTCGTCGTTGACGACGAGGTCCTCCTTCTGGCTGCTGACGCTGGGAAAGCGCTGGTCGGTCTGCAGCATGGACCGCGTCTGCGGGTCGTAGACGAGCACCGACCAGAAGTCCTTGGCGGGCACGTCGGGTGGCAGGTGCAGCCGGTACGACCTGGCGCCGTCCAGGTACCGGCCCTCGGCGTCGCGCGCCCCGACGGCGTACTGCGAGCCGGCGCCGACCATCTTCACCCACAGTGCCGGCGTGATCTGGCAGGTGAGCTGGAAGAAGTAGGTCCGGGCGTCGAGGTCGAGGACGCCGCCGGGCGAGAACTCCACGTCGTCCGCATAGAACCCCATCGTCCAGCCGGCGTCCGGGTAGTAGTACATGCGCGGGTCGCGGTTGTGGAAGGCCATCGCGCGCGCCGTGGCGTTGCCCACGGCGGCGGCCTCGGCGAGGATCCTCCGCATCCGCTCATCCGGCGCGAACGGCGCGTCCTTGCGGATGCCGACCGCCGCGAGCAGGCCGCGCGTCTCCGGGTCCACGGCCTCGAGCGGCTCCTCGTGCACGACGGTCGCGACGAGGTCGTACAGCGACGCGTCGGCGGGGGCGATCGTGTTCATGTACCTGCCGGAGATGTCGATGAACTCCGTCGGCGGCGGCGCGTCCGCGCGCTCGAGGGGGTAGACGCGGTAATGCTGCTTCGTCGCCTCGATCGCGGGCCGCAGGTCGCCGTCCGTCATGAAGCCGCGGAAGACGAGGGCGTTGCCGTAGGTGCGTGAGCGCAGCACGAAGTAGTCGTCCGGCACCTCGCCCTCATAGCCGGGCGGGAGCAGCAGGTACCTGCCGCCCGCCCCCCTGTCGGGCCCGACGCGGCCGATGTCGGTCACGTACCGGCTCCAGAAGTCGCTGATGAAGCCGAGCACGTCCGGCGGCACCTCGACGACCAGCGGCCCGTCCTTCGTGTCCAGCCAGGCCACGTTGTACGTGGTCTCGGTGTTCGCGACCAGGTAGATGGTTCGTGCGTCCATCAGCGACTCGGTGATGAGCAGCGTCTGGTTGTCGGGGCCGAAGCTCCGGTAGCCCTCACGGATGGCGCAGCTGTTGCCCGGCGCCAAGCTGGTGAGGAAGGCCTCGACCCCGCGCTGGAAGTCGAGGTTGTCGTAGACCTTCTGGACGGTCTCCTCGTCGGGGAAGCCGTCGAAGAACTTGAGCGTCCCCAGCCGCGTCTCGACGCTGTCCGGCGTCGTGATGGACGCCGGGATCTTAGTGGTCATCTTCATCTTCTGGTCCATCTCAGCTCCCCTGTGTGGTACGTCGGCCGCTTCACCGTTCAGAGACCACCCGGACCCCCTGGGCGGCACCCGCACTGCACGGCCGATGCCGACCGAGCGGGACTCCGACGCTCCGCGTGTTTCATGGCCCGCCCTCCGGCCCCGGCGCGGGGCCCTGTCACAGAGAGTCTGCGCGCGGCCGAACGCGCCTGCAATGTCCCGGGAGACAGAGGAGGGGACAGTCCTGCTGACTGTCCCTGCAGACAGTCGGCGCGAGGGGCCTGGGACGGAACCAGCGACGCGCCGGCTGTTGACTCTGCCCCCGACGGTCCTAAGGTGAGCATGGCTGCCTGCCGTTCGTATGCAGGGACGTCAGTCGGGCGCGCGGAGGGGGGACGCAAGACTTGGGGACATACGACTACAGCGGGTACCTGTGGCCGTCGTTCATCTCGACGGCCCTCATCGCTCTTCTGGCGATCTACGGCTGGCGTCATCGGGGCATCCCCGGCGCCGTGGCGTTCACCCTCGGGTGCCTGTTCGCCGTCGCCTGGTCGACCGGCGCGATGTTCCAGACCGCGGCCACGGACATCCAGGTCAAGACCGAGTGGCTGTACTTTCAGACGCTCTGGCAGCTCCCTGTGGTGACGGCGGCAACATGCTTCGTGCTGGAGTACGCGGGGCTCAAGCGGTGGTTGACGCGGCGCGTGCTCGTGCTGCTCGCGGTCCCCCCGGTCGTGTTCGCCGTCCTGATCGCGACCAACGGCGCGCACCACCTCGTCTGGACCGGCTTTCTCGCGGGCGGCGCCCTGGTGCCCGTACGCGGCCCCGCCAACATCGCCACGCTGGCGTACAGTTACGTCCTCGCCGTCTTCAACGTCGCGGTGCTCGTGTGGCTGTTCGTGACCTCACCCCGCCACCGCTGGCCGGCCTTCCTCATGATCGCCGGCCAGGTGAGCGCCAGGATCCTGCACCTGCTGCGTGTGGACGGCCCGTTCGCGGGACGGTGGGACGGCGACTCCTTCGTGCTGCTCGTCGTGTTCGGTCTGTATGCGGTCGCGCTCTTCCGCTTCCACGCTCTCGACCCCGTGCCCGAGGCGCAGAGGGCGGCCATCGGCCAGATGGTCGAGGGCATGGTGGTGCTGGACACCGAGGGCCGGATCCTTGACGCTAATCCGGCGGCGGAGCGGGCGCTCGGCGGCAGGACCGCCGAGCTGCGCGGCAGACCGGTGCACGAACTGCTGCCGGAGGCGCGCCTCGACGCGGTCGGCGAGGCCCAGGCGCTCGGCGCAGCCGGCGCGGTCCTCGCCGCCGGCGCGGGCGCCCCGTTTGGCGCGACCGCCCCGGGCGAGCGGCGCGAGGTCGAGTTGCGCCTGGACGGCGCATGCAGGCGCTACAGCCTGTACGTCGCCCCGCTGGAGGACCGCCGAGGGCGCTCACTCGGGAGGCTCGTCCTGCTTCACGACGTGACCGACGAGAGGGCGACGCAGGCGCGCCTGCTCCAGCAACAGCGCGCCGTGGCGACGCTGCAGGAGCGCGAGCGTCTGGCGCGCGAACTGCACGACACGGTGGGCCAGGTGCTCGGCTACGTGAGCCTGCAGGCGCAGACGGCCGGCAAGAAGGTGGCGGACGGCGACGTGGAGGCGGGCCGGCGTCTGCTGGCCCGCCTCGCCGACGTGGCCCAGAGCGCGCACGCCGACGTCCGCGAGTCGATCCTGGCGCTCTCGACGCCGTCGGAGGAGTGGTCCTTCTTGCCGGCGCTCCGCCGGTACCTGGACCAGGTCCGGGCTGATTACGGCGTCCAGACCGAGCTGAACGTGCCAGCGGGCATGAGCCCGGACCCCCTCGCTCCCGAGGTCGCCGTCCAGGTGCTGCGGGTGGTCCAGGAGGCGGTGACCAACGCGCGCAAGCACGCTCCCGGCTGCGCCGTGCTCGTCGCCCTGGAACCGTGCGGCGATGAGCTGAGCGTCACCGTCGCCGACGACGGGTGCGGCTTCGCCGTCCCGTCGGCCGAGACGGGTCAGAACGGTCACTACGGGCTCACCTTCATGCGGGAACGGATGAGTCAGGTGGGCGGGAGCGTGGACATTGTCTCTCGGCCCGGCCTGGGGACCTCCGTCAGTCTCAGCGTCGGGGCCCACGCGATACTGGAGGGAGAGGGATGAGAGTCTTGCTCGCCGACGATCACATGCTGATGCTCGAGGGCCTGCAGAACCTGCTCGAGGCGCACGGCATCGAGGTCGCGGGAACGGCGCGGGACGGGCGCGAGGCCGCCGAGCTGGCGAGGAAGCTGCGCCCCGACGTGATTCTGATGGACATCCGCATGCCGGTCTGGGACGGGCTCCAGGCAACGCGCGTCATCAAAGCAGAGCTCCCGGAGACCAAGGTCATCGTCCTGACCACCTCCGCCGAGAGCGAGGACCTTCTGGAGGCGGTCAAGTCGGGGGCCACGGGGTACCTGCTCAAGAGCATGGACGCGGAGAGCCTCATCGATGCGCTCCACGACGCCGAGCAGGACGTCCCGCCTTTCTCCCCCGGCCTGGCCGCCCGGCTGCTGGCCCATTTCGCGACGGCGACCGAGCTCGGGTCAGAGCTCGGGCAGCGGGAGGCGCCGCGCCCTCTTCCCCAGCCGCCCGACGCGAAGGAGCCCCTCAGCGAGCGCCAGCTCGAAGTACTCGACCTGGTGGCGCAGGGCCTCTCGTACAAGGCGGTCGGTGACCGCGTCTGCCTGAGCCCGCGCACGGTGAAGTACCACATGGCCGAGATCATGCGAAAGCTGCACCTGCAGAACCGGGCCCAGGTGCTGGCGTACGCCGGCGCCCTGATGGCGCAGGGCGAGACCACCGACTAGCGCCAAGCCCGCCGCTCTCCGCGGCGCTCTCTTGGCCTTGTTCAGGCCGCTCCGCCGCGGCTTTCGCCGCCGCTCGTGCGGCCGTTTGCCGCGCCTCCCGCCCGGCCACTGTCCCGCGAGACAGCCCGCAAGACTGTCCCCAAGTATGTCCCCCCGGACATTGTGGGCGCCTCCCCCCGCTCGCAGACTCCTCGCAGCAAGGCGGCAGGGAGGGATGTGGGGACGTGACCAGACGCAAGCGCATCGTGCTCTACGGCAACTCGATCGTTGTCGGCAGCGT
>CAIOZS010000200.1 GCA_903862845.1 uncultured Thermoleophilia bacterium | reverse complement strand
CGGCCGTCCGGCCGCCCGCCGCCGCTCCCCCTACTTCTTCCAGTACTGCGTCGGGTCGATCTGGTACACCGGATGCAAGAAGAACCCGCCGGTGTTCTTCGAGCACATCGTGGTCTGGATGGGCTGGTAGCACGGCACGTACGGCGCCTGGTCGGCGATGAGCTGCTGCATCTCGGAGAACTTGGCGAGGCGCGCGGCGGGGTCGGTCATCGCCTGCGCCTTCTTGTACATCGCCTCGAGCTGGGGGCTCCACCAGAAGCTCGAGTTCATACCGCCCGGCACGGCACTCGCCTTGCTGAACAGCGGTCCGATCCAGTCGCTGGGATCGGGGAAGTCCATCCACCAGCCGAAGCTGCCGGCGGTGAGCGTCATGGGCGTGCTCTGCTGGTTGTAGTAGGTGTTGTTGCTCATCGTCTTGAGGTCGGCCGTGACGCCCACCGTGGCGAGATCGGCCTGCACCGATTGCCAGAGCTTGGGGTTGGGATCCACGTTGTCGGTGTAGAGGCTCGTCTTGAACCCGTTGGGGTAGCCGGCGTCGGCAAGGAGCTGCTTGGCCTTGGCGGGGTCGTAGCCGTAGTAGACCTTGCCTTCCTGGTGGCCCGGCATGCCCTTGGGGTAGAACTGCCAGAGAGACATGGCCTGGCCGGCTTGCAGCTTCACGAGCTTGTCGCGGTTGATGGCCCAGCTCAGCGCCTGGCGCACCCTCACGTCGTCAAATGGCTTCATCCCCACGTTCATGAACATGTAGCTGATGGCGATCAACGGCTGGGAGTAGATGTACTGCTTCCACTGCGCGTCGGCCGTCACGCGCGGGATGTCGGCCGGCGGCACGCCGTCACCGAGAGCGTCGATCTCGCCGCTCTGGAGCTTGAGCAGGGCCGTCGGCGGCGAGAACGAGAGCTGGTAGTCGATCTTGTCGAGATACGGCCTTCCCGGCTCCCAGTAGGAGGGGTTGCGGTCGAGCACGATCTCGCGGCCCGGTGACCACTTCTCGAAAATGAAGGGGCCCGTGCCCAGCGGGTGGCGGTTGAACTGCTTGCCCCACTTATCGACCCACTCCTTGGGGACGACGTCGCAGAACTCCATCGTGAACGCGTTGAGGAACGAGAGGTCCGGCGTCTTGAGCGTGATCGCGATCGTCGAGTCGTCGACGACCTTGAAGCCGGTGATCTCCGTGGCCTTCTTGTTCATGAATGCGTCGGCGCCGACGACTCCCATGTAGAACGACGTGGCCGGGGCACGCGGCGAGCTCATCATGCGCTCGAAGCTGTACTTGAAGTCCTGGGCCGTGACCTCGCGGGTCACCGGCGGCTGAAACTTGACGCCCTTGCGCAGGTGGAAGGTGTAGGTGAGGCCGTCGGCGGAGATGCCGCCGTTCGCCGCGGACGGTACCTCAGTGGCCAGGCAGGGGATCAGCACGTTACCGGCGTCACCCGGCTTTGCGGTGTACTGCAGCATGCCCTGGTAGATGGCGTGCTCGATCTGCCAGTCGATGACGTTCCAGGCGACCGCCGGGTCGAGGCTCGAGGGCTCGCTCAGATACGCGAGCGACATCGTGCCGCCCTGCTGGGGCGTGCCCGCCGCCGACGGGCTCTGGCTCCCGGACGAGCCGCCCCCGGACGAGCCGCCGCAGGCGACGAGGCCCAGGGCGAGGGTCAAAGCGACGGCCAGCATAAGCCCGCCGCTGCTCCTGCTGATCTTGCGTGGCGGCATGTGCGCCTCCTGTCGTTGCCGGTGTCTCATCGGCGTCACTACATGCGCCAGAAGTTGACGGTGTCCCATTGATAGGCCTGATGGAGGTAGAAGCCGCCAACATTCTTCGAGCACACGGTGATCTTGATGGGCTGATAGAGGGTGATGTAGGGAGCCTCGCCCATAATGTAGTCCTGCATCGCCGAGTACTTGGCGATGCGTGCTGCCGGGTCGGTCATCGCCTGCGCCTCGACGATCATCTTCTCCAGCTCGGGAGTCCACCAGAAGGCGGCGTTCACCCCGCCTTGAACCGCGTTGCTCTTGCTGAAGATCGGGATCACCCAGTCGGCCGGGTCGGGGAAGTCCATCGACCACGTTTCGGTGCCCATGGTCGCAGCATTCGGCGTGCCGACGAGGGCACCGTAGGTAGAGACGCCCATTGTCTTCAGTTCAGCCTTGATGCCGATTTCGGCCAGGTCGGCCTGCACAGCTTGCATGAGCTTGGGGTTGGGGTCGACGTTGCTGGAGTAGAGCTTCGTCTTGAACCCGTCGGGATAGCCGGCCGCGGCCAGAAGCTGCTTTGCCTTGACGGGGTCGTAGCCGTAGTAGACCTTTCCCTCCTGGTAGCCGGGCATGGAGCGCGGATAGACCTGATAGAGCGCCTCGGCCTGCCCCCCCAACAGCTTGACCAGCTTGTCGCGATTGATGGCCCAGCTCAGCGCCTGGCGCACCTGAACGTTGTCGAACGGCTTGAGCCGGCTGTTCATGAAGAGGTATTCGGTGGCCATCTTGGTCATGGTGTACACATTCTTGCTCAGGGCGGGGTCTGCTTTGACGCGCGGGATGTCGGGGGTGGGCAGATAGTCCATGAGCACGTCGACCTCGCCGAGCTGGAGCTTGAGAAAGGCAGTCTCAGGGCTGAAAGAGAGCGCGTAGCGCACCTCATCGAGGTAAGGCTTGCCCTTCTCCCAGTAGTCGGGGTTGCGCTTGAGGACGATCTCCTGTCCCTGCGTCCAGTGGTCGAACATGAAGGGCCCGGTGCCCAACGGGTGGCGGTTGAACTGCTTGCCCCACTTCTCGACCCACTCCTTGGGAACCACGTCGCAGAAGTCCATCCCGCCGAACGCCTTGAGAAACGACAGATCGGGGCTGCTGAGGTCGATCTCGAAGGTGTAGCGGTCGAGAACCTTAAAACCCGTCACCGTGTCGGCCTTCTTGTCGTAGTACTCCTGCGCGCCGACCACGCCCGTGTAGAAGTAGGTCGCCGGGGCAAGAGGCGCGCGAAGCATGCGCTCGAAGCTGTACTTGAAGTCCTCGGCCGTGACCTCGCGGCTCACCGGCGCCTGGAACATGACGCCCTTGCGCAGATGGAAGATGAACGTCTTGCCGCCATTCGTGACTCCGCCGTTCTCGGCGGTCGGCACCTCGGTGGCGAGATCGGGTACCATCTCGAGCCCGGCGGCACCGGCCTGCGGCACGTAGCCGAGGACGCCCCGGTAGATCTGGTGCTCGACCTGAGTGCCGATGATGTCCCAGACGATGGCGGGATCGAGCGAGGCGGGCTCCCCCTGGAAGGCAAAGGTGAGGGAGCCCCCGCTCTGCGGCGAGTCGCCCGGCGCGCCCGAGCTGTCGGGTGCGACAGCGCTCGAGCCGCAGCCCGACGTGAGCGCCGCGCTGATCAGGATCGCGAGCCCCACTGCCAGAGTCGCACGCTGCAGGCACCCTCTCGCCACCATCGAGCAACCTCGTGATCGGCTGTGCGGCGCGGGGGTCATGGCCTACCGGCGCCGCTGCCGCGGGTCGAAAGCGTCCCGCAGCCCGTCGCCGACGAGGTTGAAGGCCAGCACCGTGACCATGATGGCGAGGCCCGGGTAGATGACGAGGTGCGGCGCCGAGAGGTAGTACGCCTG
>CAIOZS010000199.1 GCA_903862845.1 uncultured Thermoleophilia bacterium | reverse complement strand
CGCAGGAGCTCGGCCACCCGCTGGGTGCTGCGCGCCATCACGATCGCGGCCGGCAGGGGCCGGGTGTGGACGCCGAAGATGTTCTCCAGCTTGCGGAAGTTGTCCACGCTGCTGGCGGTGAGCACGGCTTCGTCGGTGACGACGTCATCCGGCCCCACGATGCGCTGCAGGCCTTCGACGATGGCTTCTCTGCTCAAATGCATGATGGCGATCCTTTTCAGTGGAAGATCGGATAGGACCGCTCGAGGACCTCATCCGTGTGGTCGCGTATGGTCTGGTAGACAGTCTCGTTCATCTGCCGGTACACGTCGACGTTCGCCGGGTTCGGCGCAAACGACTCGCGGTCCTTCGTCATGGCGGCCGCGGCGGTCTCGAAGTCCGGATAGACGTGCGTCGCCACCGCCGCGCAGATAGCGGCGCCGAGGCTCGCCCCGCCCTTGCCGGCGCTGCGTGACGCCGGGATGCCGAAGACGTCCGCGAAGATCTGCATGAACAGGGGGCTGCTGGCGCCCCCGCCCGAGACGACGATCTCGTCGAGGGCGATGCCGAGCTCCTCGCACATCGCGTCGACCCGGTTCTTCATCGTCAGCGCGATTGCCTCGAGGATCGAGCGGTAGACGTGCGCCCTCGTGTGCCGGGCGTCGAACCCGATCATGACGCCCTTGCGGAACGGCTTATCGCCCGGCGCCAGCCAGTCGAGAACCGACATCAGCCCGTCGCTGCCGGCGGACACGTCCCTGGCCTCGCGCTCGAGGTACTGCTCGCGGGACAACCCAGCGGAGGCGGCCTTGTCGGCGACCTCCGGTCCGAGGAGGTCGAGGAACCAGCTGAGCGTCCACATGCCGCGCCGGATGCCGTGGCTCTCGTAGAGGTACCGCCCGGGGACGCAGGCGAAGTTCGTCCAGAACTCGACGGGCGTCTTGCGGTTCTCACGGCCGTGCACCATCGCGGCGATGTAGGTGCCCAGGGAGATGAGAGCGGTCCTCTCATTGAGGGAGCCGGAGCCGAGGGCCTCGACCGCCTTGTCGTTGGCGGTCTGTACGACGGGGAGGCCTTCGGGGATGCCGGAGGCCTCGGCGGCCTCCCGGGTAACGTACCCGGCGACGTCGCCCGGCATCTGCAGCTTGACCAGCATCTCGCGGGGCGTGTGCCAGCGCCCGAGGACGGCCGGGTCTTCGCTCCACCGCCAGGTGTCGGTATCGATTGGCCACTGGATCTCGATGTTGTTGGCGGCCGTGTCCCGAAAACGCCCCGTGAAGCGATGCGTGATGTAGCCCGACGACGTGGTGAAGTACGCGGTCTCGGGGTTCTCGGCCACGAACGGCTCGTAGGCGCGCGTGTCCATCCAGCTCATCGCCGGCGAAGCCAGCGAGCCGTCGGCCTTGAGGAAGGTGCGTTCGCAGCGGATCGTGCAGAGGCCCACGCCGACGATGTCTTGCGGATCGCCGGTGAACGCCGCCATGGCCTGCCGGCTGGCGGCGGTTATCGAGTCCCACAGGTCGTCGTCCGGATGCTCCACGATCCCGTTCCGGGGGCGGCTCATCGGACGCAGAACCTGCCGGCCCTCGCAGACGGCGTTGCCCTCGAGATCGTAGATGACAACCTTGGAGCTCTGCGAGCCCCCGTCCACGCCGATGATGTACTTGCTCGCCATGTCCTGTCGCTCTCCTCGCCGCTCCTGCTGCCTACCTGACGAGGTAGCCGCCGTCGACCACGAGCACGTGGCCGTTGACGTAGTCGGAAGCCTGGCTGGCGAGGAAGACGACGGCGCCCATCAGGTCGAGCGGCTCGCCCCAGCGTCCGGCCGGGATATGGTCGAGGACGCGCTTGTTCTTCTCCGGATCGCTGCGCGTGGCGGTGGTGATCTCGGTCGCGTAGTAGCCGGGGGCGATGCCGTTGACCTGGACGTTGTACTGCGCGAGCTCGTCGCAATAGGCCTTGGTGAACCCGGCCAGGCCGTGCTTGGTGGCGGCGTATGCCGACGACCACTGGCCACCGAGGAACGAGAAGAGCGAGCAGATGTTGACGATCTTTCCGCTGCGCTGCGCGATCATGTGCTTGGCGGACTCGAGGGCCATCTCGAACGCGGCCGTCAGATTGACGGCGACGGTCGCGTCCCACTGCGGACGGCCGAAGTCCAGGACGCTGGCGAGCGGGCAGATGCCGGCGCAGTTGACGAGGATGTCGAGCGCGCCGAACCGCTCCACGCAGTGGTCGACGATCTGCTCCGGCGCGCCCGGCGCCGTGATGTCGGCCTGCAGGAACTCGTAGCGACTGCCGTGTACCTCGACGAGCTCCCTGGTCGAGCCGTCGTCGTCCACGATACTGGGGACCATGACGTTGGCTCCGGCCGTGGCCAGGGCCAGAGTGAAGGCGCGGCCGAGTCCGGTGTTGCCTCCGGTCACGATGGCGTTCTTGCCCTTGATGGAGAAGAAGCCCATCCCGAAATCCCTGATGTCGGTCACGCCTGTCTCCTTCACTCGGGCTCAAGCTCGGCGGGGAAACCTGGGGCGCGCAGGTCGGTGCCCACGGCATCCTCGAGCAGTTTGACGACCATCGGCGACTGCGCGTCGCCGCCATATGCGGCGCGGGCGCGGGCGAAGATCTGCTCGGTGAGGCCGCCAAGCTCCAGCGGCACGCCGAACTCGCGGCCCATCTGGTGGGCGAAGTAGAGGTCCTTGCGGGCCAGGTCCATGGTGAAATTGATGTTGTAGCTGCCGTTGAGGATGAGCTGGCCTTCGGTCTCATGGCAGAAGCTGTTGCCCGAGCTGGCCTCGATGACGTCCCAGGCCAGCTTGAGATCGACGCCGCCGCGCTTGGCCAGCATCAGCGCCTCGCCGTCAGCCACCAGGTGGATGAAGGCCAGCATGTTGGTGATCACCTTGATCACCGAGGCCTGGCCCAGCTTGCCGATGTAGAAGACCCTGCCGCCCATCGCCTCGAAGAGCGGCCGGTGCTTCTCGAAGACGGCCTCGTCGCCGCCGACGAGCACGGTGATCATGCCGGCCGCCGCCCGATGCACGCCGCCGGTAACGGGCGCCTCCAGCGTGGAGACGCCCTGCTCGGCAGCCAGGGCGGCGAGACGCTGCAGCTCGTGCAGGTCGTTGGTGCTCATGTCGATCCAGGTGCCGCCGGCAGCGAGCCCCTTCAGGATGCCGTGCTCGCCGGCCACCGTCTCAGCGACGATCTCGGGGGAGGGCAGGCAGGTGATGACGGTGTCCGACGCGCGCGCCGTCTCCTCGGCCGAGTCGACGCAGGTGGCGCCCGCCTCGACCAGCTCGATGGCGCAGCTCTTGTCGACGTCGTACACCGTGACCGGGAAGCCGGCGCGCAGCAGGCTCGCGGCCAGGTGCCGGCCGAGACTGCCGAGCCCGATATAGCCGATCTTCATGGTCATGCTGCCTCCGCTCGGTTGGGAAGGAGCCCCCGCAGCTTCATGCGCGGCGGGCGCGTCGGACACCGTCGGCGTCCATCTTGCAGATCGCGGCCAGCTCGTCGAGCTGCCCATCGTCGAGATACGGCTGCTTCGCGGCACGGGCCGCGAGGATGCGCTCGACCGCGGCGTTCGCCACGTCGCTCTCCGTCAGGCCTTCCTCGACCCACTTGTCGTACGACAGCCGGTTCGAGACGGACGGCTGCAGGTGCTCGCCGGCGCGGATGCGCCGCGCCGTGTCCTTCTGGCCGAGGTAGCCGCCTCCGGGCCCGGCCTTGGCGATGGACTCGCCGGCCAGCGTGGCGGCTGAGACCTCGACCTCGCCGTGCAGGCGCCGCACCATGGCGGCGATCTCGTTATCCACAACGGACTGCGGCAGGTACATGGTGTTGTGGGAGTCGATGAGGCCCCAGCCGGAGACGATATCCGGGTTCGCGCCGCAGACGGTCGCGACCTTGAGCGCCTTTTCGTAGCCGGTCTGCAGCCCGGGATGCTTGCTGTCGGTGGAGAGCCCCGGGTTGAGAGTTGGGACGCCGAGATAGTGGCCCACCTCGGTGGCCATCGCGCCCATGAGGGCGCTCTCCACGCAGCCCAGCGAGAACGTGGTGCGCAGCATGTCGAGGACGCCCGACCCGAAACAGAACACCAGTTTCGCGCCCGGCGCCGCAACCTGCAGGGCGGTGGCGACCCCGAGGAACTCCGCCAGCCCCTGGACGACCGTGCCGGCGAGCGTCACCGGCGAGGTCGCGCCGGCGATCGTCATCGAATAGACCTCGACGGGCACGCCTCGGGCAGCCAGGGCGATGTGAACGTCGAGCACCGGGCCCTCGACCTGCAGCGGTGAGGCCGCGGTCACGACGGTCGAGATGCGCGGCCGCTCGCGGAAGCTGTCGAGGTCGCCCGACACCACCTCGCAAATGCGGATCACGGCGCCGACCTCGTTCGGGCAGTCCACGAACGTCACGTGCTTCGAGGTCTCGGTGAGCATCGTGAAGTACTCCACGAGCTCGCGGCGCTCGAGCGGCACGTCGGTGGCGCTGACCTGCGTCCACATCAGGTCGAGCTGCGGCAGCTCGTCGAGAACGGCGGTGCACTCCCGCAGGTCCTGGAGCGTGCTGGGCCGGCGCACGCCCGTGCGGAAGTCCAGGGTTTTGGCGACGCACCCGCTGGGCGTGAAATGAAATGGTTCGTCGGCGCCGAGGACGACGTCGTCCGCCGCAGTGGCGCCGGCCATCACGAACGACCGCGGGCACTGCGCGAGCGCCCACTCGACGAGCTCTCGCGGCAGGCGCGCGATGCCCGTAGCCTCGTCGACCTCCGCGCCGCGCGCGGCCAGCAGGGGGAGCACCTTGGAGCCGGCGAAGCGCATGCCGGTGCCGGCGAGCAGTTCGATGGCCTGGTCGGCGATGCGGCTCTTCTCCGACTCGGCGAGCCACGTCGTTTTCGCTTTCATCCGCGCACGCTCCTCCGCAGGCCGAAGCCCTCCGCTCTGCCGCAGCCATGCGGCGGCCCTGAGTGACGCCCAAGGCACCTCGTGAAGGGCACAATGCCACCCCGCTCGGGCGGTGTCAAGCGGATGGCGACTCTTTCTGATGAGAAACAAGCGCATTGGCTTTCTTCCCAATGTGAACACTTGCATTTGGTTAGTGAAACGGAAATGATCCCAGCATCCACGCTGAGCATCACGCAGAGAGGACCATCACCATGATCAGAGCGGGACAGACGCCGTTCGGGACGATTGAGATGGACGAGCTCGACCGCCGCATCATGAGACTGCTGCGCCCGAACGCCCGCCGGTCGTACGCCAGCATCGCGCGCACCGTCGGGGTCTCCGAACCGACGGTTCGCAATCGCGTCGACCGCATGATCGCGAGCGGTGCCATCTTCCCCATGGCCAGGGTGAACCCGGCGGCCATCGGCTTTCCCGTCGACGCCATGGTCGGCATCCGCGTCAACCGTGGCTACGCCAAAGGCGTTGGGGCGCGGCTCGCGGCCATGGAGAACGTCGCCTACGTGGCCTACACGACCGGGTCCTTCGACATCCTCATCGAGGCGCACCTGCCGGACAACGAGGGTCTGTACAAGTTTCTCAACGAGGATCTGGAGGAGATCGCGGGCATCGCCTACACCGAGACCTGGCACATCTTGCGCACGGACAAGACCAACTTCGAGTGGGAGGGAGAGAACGTCGGCAGGGAGCCGCTGGACGAAGAGGAAGGGGCGGCGACGGCAGCCCAGCCGCCCGTCGAGTGATAGACTACTAATTGACCGGTCGGTTAGTTCTCTGACCGCCATCCTGTGAAACGGGGAGGGACAGCGTGACCAACGAAGCCCGGGTGCCGACGCGCATGGGCGACGGCACCTTCGCGCACCTGACGCGCAGCGAGATCAGAGCGGATCTCGTGGCCGGGTCGGAAGCGGCAGTCAAGAGAGCCAAAGTGCCGCCTCTGACCGACGAGGAGCTCGACCACCTGCTCGACATCTACGCCTCGCCGGCGCGCTTCACCGGCGTCGACGTCGGCGACGAGATCATCCTGAGCTGCGACGGCACCGGCATGAAGACGCACGCCACGCGCATCCAGGACCTGCAGTCCTACGAGCAGTGGATGGGCGCCGACCTGCTGGAGCTCTGCGTCGGCGACTACTCGCTCAAGGTCGTGCGCACGATCCTCG